>JAYUFF010000066.1:0-7499 GCA_043738825.1 Schlesneria sp. | reverse complement strand
CGCCGAAACGCCAGACCGAAGGTCTCCTCTTCCGAATCGCGCGACGCTCGAAGAGGGAGACCTTCGGTCGGGGACACGGCGGGGTCAGGAGACCCGCGCCGAACAGAGTCTCTGACCCTCAACCCTCGACCCTCGACCATCAACCCCGGAATCGTCACCGGCTCGCGCAATGACAGGCCACCAAACGCGGGACCGAAGCAAGTCACGAGGTCTCCGCAGCGCAGGGCCAGCAGTTGCGAGTCGTCATAGCTTTCGACGGCCATCGGAACCGGATCGCTCCAATCGGCGGGCCGCTGGCCGGGGCACGGCCGCTGGTCGAGAGCCGTGTGAATGATCCCCTTGCCGCCCGCCAGTTCGGCCTGAGTGAAGAATCCAGCACACCCTTCGCGCATCGTCAGCAGCGGTCGGCCATCGACGGTCGCATCGAACTCGAACCGGAAGAGGTACGTCTGCCCCTGCCGGAAGAAGTGCAGCACGCGGATGTCGTAGTGGATCGTCTGGCCCGCTTGAGGCAACTCGTCGTGGAAGGTGACGACCGCGTCGAGCAGCCGGTAACTTGCGAGGCCCTGCGTCTCGAAGTCGATCCCCAGCCAACCCGACAGGAAGAGGTCCGCCTGTCCCGACTCGACGGCGATGCACGTCGGGATGCGTCCGCAGTCGAGATACCACGCGCCGGGATGAATGTCGTGTTCGGTGACGACTCGTCCCGAAGTCATCGACAGCGGCTCGCCCTCAATGGTCAGAATGCGATCGACGAGCATCAGCGGCTCGTCCGGCAAGCGGACTCGCGTCGGATGCTGATCGATTTCCGAGAACATCGTTCCCAGCACATCGCCAATGCGACCGATGGCAAACGCCAGGCACTCGTCGCGGTTGAGTGATCGCGGGGGAGTGAGGCGCTGGGCCGCAGGCGGAAGGGCGAGGGGTTCCGCTCCGGTCCCCTCGCCCCTCGCTTTGGAGGGGAGTGGGTTAGGGTGAGGGGTTCTTTCGAGGGAAGGTTGAGAGTCGAGGGTCGAGGGTTGAGAGTCGGAATAAGAGGTTGATTCAAACGGGAGAGCGTTCTCACCGTTCGGCCCCCTCACCCTAGCCCTCTCCCCCGCAGACGGGGGAGAGGGGACAAGAGAAGCCGTCGCCACCGCTGGAGCACTCGCCACCTCTGAAGTACTCGCCACCGCTGGTGTACTCACCACGGAAGTCGTCGCTCCCGCTTGGGCCAGCACGGCGAGATGTTCGGCGGCCAGCCGTTCGGCTCGGGCCGAGAAACGAAGAAAGGTTTCGTGAGCTTGCTGACGTTGGTTGGTCATGAGTTGAAGCTGGTTGAGGATTGAGGATTGAGGGTTGAGGGGCCGAGCCGAGGCGAACACAAGGTCGGCCTCCACCACCGGGACGATCGACTCTACGTGGCTCACCGAATCAAAGCGGTCATCAAAGTCATGGGCAACATGAGTCGTGATGTCCATGACAACTTCTTCGTCGTCATCAATTTCTTCGTCGTCATCAAGGGTGGGTTCTGATGGCTCGACCCACTCGACCTCGGGCGGTGCCACGCGAGACAGGTCCACTCGCCATCCACCCGGCGGCGCGGGAATCACGAACGGCAGGCCGCCGATCCGCGTGACGACTTCGCGAACGGCTGAGGGTTGAGGATTGGCGGCCGATGCCCCGTCTTCTCTGGCTCTCGACCCTCGGCCCTCGACCCTCGACTCTTCCCCGTACAGGTACGACAGGTTCACCGGCACACGCTCCACAATCAGGGCGGCGAGCAGTTCGAGCAGGTTGCCAACCGGATCGGACGTGGCGGGCAGGGCGGCTCGCGCGAAGTGCGGCTGGTGGGCGAGGATCTCGTCGATCATCTTCGTGCAGGACGAGCCGGGGCCGATCTCGACGAACAGCCTCACGCCGTCGGCATAAGCCCGTTCGATGACACGGGGAAAGTCGATCGTCTCCACGGCTTGAGCGACGATCGCTGCTGCGGCCGATTCGCGAGTCAGGTCGTACTTGCGACCCCACGCCGTGCTGTAGAAGTCGATGGGGGAGGGTTGACGGTCCAAGGTTGAGAGTTGAGGGCCAGACAGGGCGCTTCCCGAAGTTGCACCATCAACCGTTGACCCTCGTCCATCAGCCGGCACCGTCCGCATCAGGTGCAACTCGCGATACGCCGCTTCGACTTGGCGGAGGACTTCGCAATGCACCGTGCTCGGCGCGCCGAACGGGACGAACGTGGCGGACAAGTCGCGCACCAGCCGTTCGACTTCCGTGCGGTCTCCACCGATGACGCACTGCGTCGGCGTGTTCACGATCAGGAGATAGACACGCGGTCCGGTTCCGATTTCTGTTCCCGCTCCGATTCCGAATCCGGTCCCCTCGCCCCTCGTCTCGGAGGGGAGAGGGTGAGGGTGAGGGGTTCTTTCGAGGGAAGGTTGATGGTCGAGGGTCGAGGGTTGAGAGTCTGAGTAAGAGGTTGATTCAAACGAGAGAGCGCTCTCACCGTTCGGCCCCCTCACCCTAGCCCTCTCCCCCGCAGACGGGGGAGAGGGGACAGGAGTTGCACCCACCGAACGAGTTGCTATCGCGGCGCGAACCTCATCCGCCGAACGGTCAATCATGCCGGACAGCCATTGCACTTCCTCGCCGTCTGGCACGCCCCATGCCTTCCGTGCCGCATCGAACGGCGCGACGAGATCGCTGCCGAACAGCGGCGATTGCTGCATGCGTTCGAGCATCTCATCGCGCTCGGTCCACGCGCGCAGTCCGAACAGCGCGGCCGACTCACCCAGGCTGTAGCCGATGCTCGCCGAAGGTCGCACGCCGAACAGCGCGAGCAGATCGCAGACGGCCGTCCCGATCACAACCTGAGTGAAAATCATCGTCTTGTGGTCGTGGGCCATCGCGGCGGTCGATCGTCCGTGCCAGATGAGATCGGGACGATACTGATCTCGCAGCCGTTCGTTCTCGGCATCCTGACGATGCAGGACTTCGGGGAATGTCGCCAGTAATTCGCGGCCCATCCCCAGGAAGTGGTTGCCCGAACCGGGAAAGACGAACGCCACTCGGCCCTCATGGGCGAGTGGCTTCGCGGAGAAGAACACTCGACGGTCGCGGGCGTTGGCCATGTCACCGCGCAGTCGAGCCAGTGCCGCTCGAATCGCATCCCGCAATTCGCCAACCTGCCTGACGACCAGGGCGATGGCGAGGCGACGCTGTTCCGAAAGTGGCCGTTCGTGGAACCAGAGTTTCGCGAGCTGCTCGGCCGACAGCGACGAGTCCATGCGCGCCGCGAGCTGCTCCAACCCCGCCGCCAATTCTGCACTCGAATCGCCGTCGATGATGAACAGGCCCGCCGGAAGTTCGCCCCGGAACTCGCGGTGTTCGCGTTCGATCAGCGGGGTCAGCGGTTGTTCGACCTCTTCGAGCCAGGCCGAGACCCAACGTACTTTCGTCAACCAGCGCGGGGCCACGGGCGAGCGTCCGCCATCCGCACGGTTTCGCAGCCAAAACGTGGAGCCATCGGGCTTCGTAATGACTCCGTGATACAGCCCCAGAATCCAATGCAACAGGTTCTGCGCCGAGAACGTCGCCGCTCGTTCAATGAATGGCCGAGCCTGCTGGCCGGCAATGGGCGGAGTCCGCCGATCCTCGATCCCGCTGACCACGGCATAGATGCGATCGCCGGCGGCACGCGCATCGTCGAGCCGCTTCAGCACGAACGCCACGGCTCCATCGCGATCGAAGTCATTGCGAGCCGCAAGCATGGCGCGGATGTCGGACGACAGCTCGACCGCTCCGACGAGGGCTTGATCCAACTCACCGCGCTGCAGCGACTGCACGGCCAGTCGGAAGGCGTCTTGTCCGGACTCACCTCCCGACGCGACCGTGAAGCTGGGACCACCGACTTCAAACTCGCGAGCCAGCCGGCTGGCGACGACTCCGCCCAGGTTGCCCATCACGCGATTCGCGACCAGCGATCGCCCGGCGGCCTCTTTGAGTTCCTCGATCCAGGTGGTCAGTTCGTCGGGAGCAAGCGGAAGTCCCAGCATCTCGGCCCAACGCGGCGCGTCCTCTTCCACGGACCACCGAAAGTGGTAGTTCGTGTTGTTGGGGTCGAGTGAGATTCCCACGAAGACTCCGGTGCGGGCAGCGTCGAGGGTGGAGGGTTGAGTGACAAGAGTCGAACCAGGTTCGGCAGTCCCTTCTTTTCTGACCCTCGACCCTCGACCTTCAACCCTCGACTCGCTCGGCTTGGCCGCGTCGCGCAAGGCGGCGGCGGCCACCTTGAGCATCAATTGCTGCTGCGGCAGCATGTCCCGCATCTCGCGCGGTGGGATGCGAAACTCACCGAACGCCAAACGGATTTCGGAGATGAAATTGGCACGCGAGGGGACGGAGTTGCCGGGAAACTGCGGATGCTCGCGGTGGATCCACGCGGATTGTTCGACGCCCCACCAGTTCGGCGGGTCCACCTGGAGTTCGTCGGAGCGCGTCCAATCGTCCGAGTGAAACGGTCGCTCTGTGTCGCTGGAGCCGATGTGTGCCGCGAGGCCGACGATCGCGACGATCGCGACGGGTGCGTCGAGGGTCGAGGGTCGAGTTTTGAGAGTCCGTGTTGGAGGAACCGCCGCGCTTGGTCTGACCCTCAACCTGCGGCCCTCCACGCTCGACGCCTGCCACTCTTCGATCAACACATGCGCGTTGATGCCGCCGAACCCAAAGGCGTTGACGGCCGCTCGACGAGGAATGTGATCGTGACCTTCGTTCGGACCCTCGACCCTCGGCCCTCGACCCTCAACCCTCTCCGGCCACGGTTCCGCTTGGCCCAGCACGCGGAACGGGCTGGTCGCGACATCGAGCGCCGGCGCGGGCGTTTGGAAATTGGCCGTCGGCGGCAGCGTGCGATGCTGGAACGCGAACAGGACTTTCATCAGGCCAGCCGCTCCGGCTCCGGTGAGCAGGTGGCCGACGTTCGACTTCACGCCACCGATCACACACTGGTGAGGCCGCGTCGGCTCGTGCTGCCAGAATTGATGGAGGCTGGCGATTTCAACGGCGTCCCCAACGGGTGTTCCTGTGGCATGGCATTCGATCAGATCGACATCGCTCGGACTCCAACCGGCTTGATCGTAGGCGGACTTCATCGCGCGCAGTTGGCCTTCCGATTGCGGAGCCAACAGGTTCGCACCCTGGTCGTTGGAGAGGCCGATCCCCGCGATGACGCCATAAATGTGATCGCCCGCCGCAACTGCATCGCTCAACCGTTTGAGCACGAACACGCCGGCCCCTTCTCCCACGACGAGGCCGTCGGCTGCGGAACTCAGCGGCGCGCAGCGGCTGTTCTTGGACAGAGCCTGAAGCTGCGCGAAGCCCATCTGCGTGTACAAACAGTCGGGCCGCGACAGGCCTCCCGCCAGCATCGCGTCCGCGCGTCCGGCAAGCAGTTCTTCGGAGGCGAACTTCAACGCATAGAGCGACGACGCGCAGGCCGCATCCATCGTGTAGGCCGTTCCTCCCAAACCAAGTCCCTGTGCGATCAGATTCGCCGGCAAGCCGACTGCATAGCGATTGAGGGGATGCCAAGAGGCGGGTTGAGGGTCGAGGGTCGAAGGTTGAAGGTCAGCGGAAGTCGAAGCCAAGAGACTCGGCGGCGGCGTGGCTCGACCGAGTGCGGCCTTGAGCGAAGCCGCCCATCCGCCGAATTTCGGGACTCGATTTTCGCCCTCCGACTCCTCTCCGGTTCCCGTCCCTCGACTCGCGTCACTCGACGCTTCCGCCGCGTCGATCAGCTTCTCGACGAACGTTCGTTCCAGCACATCGCGGCACATGGCGGAAGTCGATTCCGTGGGGAGCGCGATGTTGCCGAGAATCACGCCGACTCGCGACCGGTCCACGCCGCCGAGTTGCCTGGCATCTCGCACGGCCGCGCGCGCCGCGTGCAGTCCGAGATGAAACATCGGGTCCAGACTCGACAGCAACTCGAGGTCGATGTCGAGTCCTGCGGGATCGAGTTGAAAGCCCTCAATGAAACAGCCCCAGGTCGAATAGACCCGATCCGGTTGCGGCGGCCACGGGGCGTAAGCCTTGTCGGGTGAGAGATACCAGCGACCCGCAGGAACCGGCCGTCCCGAGTCAACGCCGTTGGCGATGTTGTCCCAAAACGTGTCGAGGTCCGGCGCGCCGGGAAAGATGCCGCCGATCCCCACGATGGCGATGCGTTCGGCTGGGTCAGGTTGAGGCATGAGGCTTCCGGGAGTCGCGCGGCAGGCTGTGGAATGGCGAACAAGTTCTCTGAACGGGCGACATCATAGTCCCCGCCCGCTGCGCACTCCATTGACTCAATCGACGGAGTGGTCACACGCGGGACTGTTGAGCGGCCCTCCAATCGCGAGAACCGTTCAAGTCGGAATACCTTTCCGGTCGATGCCTGATGATGCGATGGAGCAGAAACACCGTGTGCCCTGGCGCGGCGGAACTACAAGGCGAGGGCCTCGGATGACAAACTGTCGGCTGGTGGCGTGTGCCGTGTTGCTCAGTGGACTGCTGGCGGGATGCCGCTGCTGCCCGCTGATGAATCCGTATGCCGGCGCGATCGACGATGTCAGCGACACTCACGTCTACTTCGACAATTGGTACAACCCGCGTTGGGATGTCAGTCGCGCGGGCAAGCCGGACTGGGTCGGAACGAACGGACGACGGACGAAAACGTTCCGTTGCTGTGAGGGTGAATGGGACTGCTACGACGACTGCAATCTCTATCCGCCCAGCCATCCGTATGAGTTTCCCAGCCACGTGATGCCCGAGCCGACAGGGTGGCAATCGCCCTCGCCGATGGCGGTGCCTCAATCGCGGCCGACTTCGGTTCCGCCCGCCCCCGTGCCGATCGAGTGAATCAGGGCGCGAGCCTCGACCGGACGTGCGTGAGAACCAACTCGACGGCCAGCCATTGACGTTGTTCGCGGACTGATTCTCCGGGGACTTCACGCATTTCATCCGCGTCGGATGGCAGACGATGCTCGAAGACGTGAACCGTCACTTCGCGTGTTGCCTCGGAACTTCGGCAGGCCACGCCGATGAAGACCAAGCCGTCCTGATCGTCAGGCGCATGCGGGCCAAGCTGTCCCGTGATCGAAGCGGCGAGATCGGCTTCGGGAGTGCGGGCCAAGATGCCGAGAGCCATCTCGCGCGCTACCGCTTCGCTGACCGGGCCGGGATCGTTCAGCAACGCCTCGGAAACCCCCAGCCACTTCGTTTTCGTGTCGAGTCGGTAAACCACAGCCGAGCCGCACAAGAAGTCGGAGATTCCGGGAACACGAGCAAGAGCTGCCGATACCAAACCTCCCGTACAACTTTCGGCGAAGACGATCCGCCGCGGTGCCTGTCTCAACAGTGAAGAGACTTCCTGAACAAGAGCCGCAAGTGGCTGTGGCATTGCACGTTCTCCGTCTTAGGGGCTGTGCCTTTTCTACTTCCGAGAGTGGCGTTGCCGTAGGGTGCGTGGAGTCTTCGGA
>JAYUFF010000065.1:0-2848 GCA_043738825.1 Schlesneria sp. | reverse complement strand
CCTGGGCGATCACGGGGAGCAGTTCGGATTTGGAGAAGTCGGGGCCGTTGGTCTCAAGCATCGGTCGTCAGAGCTTTCATCGTCAGAGGTCTCGTGGAAGCGGGCGGTAAAGTAACAGCTTGCCAAGCACGAAACCAGTTTCGGCGGTGGACGCCTTGAACCGCGCCAAGGTTCACGCTGGCTGATGCCGGTGAACACGAGGAATCACCACGAAGAGACCAACGCGCCTGCGCTTCGTTCGGCAGCAACCAAACAGAAAAGAGAACGGAGACAGAAAGTCAGAACACTGATCTTCGCTGATCTGCACTCATCCCAATCAGCGGAGATCAGTGTTCCAAGTTTTAGTACCTGGCCACAAATCCGCCGGGCAGGCGTCGGACGAGGCGTCGCATTTCGAGGACGGTCAGTGTGGAGAGGACTCGTGAGGCTTCGATGGCGGCGGTGCGCAGAACTTCGTCGATGGCGACCGGCTCGGCGGAGACGAGATTCAGAATGAGACGTTCCTGGTCGGAGAGCAGCAACTCGGCGGGCTTGTGAACCGTTTCGGCGGCCGAGCGCTGCACGGGGGAGACCAGCGGGCCGAGGGCTTCCAGCACGTCGTCCACTCCACGAATCAGCATCGCGCCATCGCGAATCAGGTCGAGGCACCCGAGGCTCGCTTCGGAATCGACTCGACCGGGGAGCGCGAAGATGTCGCGGTTCTGTTCCATCGCGTGCCGCGCCGTGTGCAAGGCTCCGCTGTGGCGGCCCGCCTCGATCAAGACGACTCCCAGCGACAGGCCGCTGATGATCCGGTTCCGTTGAGGGAACAAGCCCGACTTGGGAGACTGATCCATTGATGATTCCGTCAGTAGGCAACCCTGCTTCTTGATGAGTTCGGCCAGTTCGACGTGCTCGGGCGGATAGACCGTGTTGAGTCCCGTCGCACACACGGCGATTGTGCGGCCGCCCGCTTCGAGTGCCCCCTTGTGAGCCTCCGCATCAATCCCGCGAGCCAACCCGCTGACAACCGTGATCCCCGCGCGAGCCAGCGCCTGCGCGAGCCGGTTCGCCTGCTGTCGGCCATACGCGGTGCAGTGCCTCGATCCGACGATGGCCACCGCCAATTGATCGGACGGCAGCAGCGATCCCTGACAGTACAGCACGGTTGGCGGATCGGGGATGCGATCCAGCGCGGGCGGATATCCGTCGCGACCGCGCACGAAGAGCGAGACGCCCGCCGCGCGAATCCGTTCGAGTTCCTCGCGCGCCGCCTGCTCCGTCGCGTGCGTGACGACCGACATCGCCAACTTCGGCCCGACGTTGGAGACCTGCTGCAACTGCGACACGCTCGCCGCCAGAATCTCCGTCGGCGACCCGAACCGTTCCAGCAGAAGCTGATACGTGCGTGGACCGACTCCCGGCACGAGGTTCAGCCGGATCACATCGATCAGCTCCCGCTCGGCATCGACCGGCGGAGCATCATCATCATCGTCGGCGGGGAAGAGTTCTTCAGGCATGGCCAAGCATGGTGTCTGAGACGACAGGACCGAGGCAATCGAACACGACGGGCTGAGATCGTAGACGATTTCTGGAGCAGTTGCTCGCGCCGCAAGCGGATGGCGGGGAGTCGGGTGCCACTGGCGAGGGGCTTCGTTCGCCAGTGCTCTTCAAAGACACTGGCACCCGAGCGTGGGGAGTGTCAACCGGGTGGACTGATCTGGACACTCTTTCATCAATCGGTTACAGACCGCCCGCCTTCTCCCGATCGCAATTCATGTCTGTGACAAAACCCATTCGGTGACAGTCTGACGGTGCCGTTCCATCGCAAGGACACGAGGTCCTTTCGGGGCGGCGCATCGTCGAGCAATTCGTTTCCAACCCTGAGCATGACGCTCAACCTGAGACGCGATTCATGAAGTATCGACTGCTATATGCACTGCCCATCTACGCAGCGCTGTACGCCTGCAGCCTGGCGGTGGCGTTTGGTTTACGGTTTGACTTGCAGTTGTCGGACGAGTTCTTGGTCGAGTTCCAGGCGTGGCTGCCGATCGTCCTGCTGATCAAATGCGGCAGTTTCGCGCTGGCCCGCGAGTGGCGCAGACGACATCGGTACACCACCCTCAGCGACATCGTCCATGTTTCCGTGATCGGGCTGGCCGCCTCAACGACAATCTATGCGCTGAACTCGCTGGCTGTCATCTCACCCGGACTGCATCGATCGATCATCCTGATGGACTGGGTGACGACGGTGCTGGCCACGTCGCTGTTGCGGTCGGCGATTCGGCTGGGGATCGAACGGGTCGATCAGCAGGAGATGAAACGAACGGTGATCTACGGTGCCGACAAAGATTCGATCGGCCTGCTGCGTTCGATTCGAGTGTCGGTCCCCGAATTCAAAATCGTGGGGCTGATCGACACGACGGGAACGAACGCGCGTTCGCTGATCGGCGGGATCCCCGTGATCTCCCTCTTCAAGGGAGTGGCTCGCATCTCCCAGCGGTTGTCGGCCGGCTACCTGCTCATCCCCAGCAGCGTCCCCGGGACGATCATCCGCGACCTGTGTCGATTGTGTCATGAAGTGGGGCTGAAGGCTTACGTCATTCCCGCCCTCGGCGAGATCGTCGATGGCCGCGTGAAGCTGACCGTGCGCGACGTGTCCATCTCGGATCTGTTGCGTCGCGAGCCGACGCGGCTCGACATGGACGGGATCGCCGGTTACATCACGGATCGCACGGTCCTGGTCACCGGTGCGGCGGGCAGCATCGGCTCGGAACTCTGCCGTCAGGTCATCGACTTCAAACCGACGAAGCTGATCCTCGTCGATCAGTCCGAGTTCGGGATGTTTCAGATCGAGCAGGAGTTCGCG
>JAYUFF010000064.1:0-2848 GCA_043738825.1 Schlesneria sp. | reverse complement strand
GTGGCCGTGCAACGAGGCATCGCTGGTTTCCCATCCTCACGGCCACGTCGAAGCTCCGTGACCGTGGCACCCGCTTCCCCGTGTGAAGGGGGCGATGGCAAGCTGTCTGGACTCGACCTTCGCTTTCTGACACACTCCCGCCCCCCAAAGGACTTGGGTCGAGTCATTGCTCCGCGCAGGGAAGCCGTTTCATGAGCGTGTCTGTTGTCGTCCCGATCTACAACGAAGTTGAAAACGTCCCGCTACTGCACGACGCCGTCACGAAGGTCATGCAGCAGTTGGGCAAACCGTATGAGTTGATCCTCGTCAACGACGGCTCGCAGGACGGATCGACCGTCGCATTGGAGGAACTCGCGCGAAAGGACTCGCACGTGAAGGTGATCGAGTTCCGCAAAAACTACGGTCAGACCGCCGCCATGCAGGCCGGGATGCAGGCCGCCGCGATGGAGGCCATCATTCTGCTCGACGGCGATTTGCAGAACGATCCGACCGACATCCCGATGATGCTGGCCAAACTCGACGAGGGCTACGACCTCGTCCACGGCTGGCGCAAGAACCGGCAGGACACGTTCATCAACCGCAAGCTGCCGTCGAAGATCGCCAACTGGCTGATCTCGCGAGTAACGAACTTCCCGGTCCACGACCTGGGTTGCACGCTGAAGGCGATCAAGACGGAGATCGCCCAGGAATTGCAACTCTTCGGTGAGATGCACCGCTTCATCCCGATCCTCGCCCATTGGCGCGGAGCCAAGTGCGTTGAGGTCGTCACGAACCATCATCCGCGCCGGTTCGGCACGTCGAAATACGGCATCTCGCGCACCACGCGCGTGCTGCTCGACCTGATGACGGTGAAGTACTTCATCCAGTACGTCGTCAGCCCGATGAAGCTGTTCGGCTCGATCGGCCTGCTCTGCTTTGTAGTCACCGCGCTGTCGGGCACGGCCACCGCGTGGATGAAGCTTCGCGGCGGTATCGATATGACTGGCAACCCACTGCTGTTGCTCACCGCCATGTCGGGCATGATGGGCGTGCAGTTCCTGTTCTTCGGAATGCTGGGCGAACTCTGTTCGCGCATCTACTTCGCCGCGCAGAACCAGACGAACTACACCGTCCGCAAAACATGGAACTTCAAAGAACCGTCTGTGCCTCTGCAACAGCCCCGCCGCGCCGCGTGAATGGGCTGGCGGGCCGAATCTTACCCGGCGTGAGACTGGATGATCAGAGAGACAGAACGCTAATCATCGCTGATCTTCACTCATCCGAATCAGCGAAGATCAGCGTCAATCAGCGTTCCAAATTTTTCGCGCCCAGAGAAGAAACGAAGCGTTAGCAGTACGGAAAGTCACGGCGCGCGGACAAGCCAGTCGATCGGATCGCGTGTGCCACTCGGTCAACGGTCTGGAACAGGACAACTCGTCGCTGCTCCTCTTTCCGTGAACTTCCGTATTTTCCGTGGTTGAAGATTTGCTTGGGCTATTGGGCCGGCTTGTTCGTCGGGGCAGGCTCCTCGCTTTGTTGCGGCCGGATCGACTCGAAGTACTTGCGGATCGTTTGCCGGTGACCGAGCGGAATATTCTCGCTCTCCAACACTGCGTCGCTCATCTTCTTGTACTTCTGATAGACATCCTTGTAGCCGCGCTGGGCTTCCTGACGGCCTTCTGAGGACGAACTGGTTTCAAACTCGGACACGCCCTCGCCAGCCTGGCCATTGATATGTTCCTTGTTCAGATTCGCGGCGAGGTTCGTCGCATCGCCGTCGATGTTGCCGCTCTCACCCATGCCGTAGACCTGCGACGGATTGTTCGACTTCTCCTTCTTCTTGCCCTTGGCGGTGCTGTTTTTCTGGCAGTTTCCCTTGCACTCGCAGAGCGAGGTCAATTCGGCGTTCAGCAGATCGTTGATCTTCTTCTTGCGAGCCTGCCCCTTCGCCTTCTCACCCAGTTGCTTCGCGGCTCCCTTCACTTTCTGAGCATCACCGTCTTCGATCCCTTCCGCCATCTCGTTGGCGGCGTCGCTGATCGAGCCATCGCCCGCATCGCCCTTCGCGCGCTTGGCCGCTTTCTTGAGCTTCTCGGCCGTGTTGCGAGCCTCGTTCCGTTCGAGTTCGATGTCACCGAGATCGGTCAACTCCTTCATCGCCTTGTCGTACTTCCCCTCGGCCAGCGCCTGACCCGCACCTTCAAGGGCCTTCGCCGACGCCATCGCCTCGCCAATCTCCTGCAACTGTTGGTCAACCTGTTCCAAACTGGCCTGACTCTGCGCCGATTGAATCGCCGCCTGCATCTCGGAGATCTTCGCGAGAGCTTCCTTCACATCGACGCCCGGCTCCTTCAACTCCTCCGCCTTCTCCTTCAGTTCCTTCAGCAGCTTTTCCAACTCGGGATCGACATCCTTGCTGAGTTCCTTTTCGAGTTCCTTGATGCTGTCGGAGATTTCTTCCGCTTGAGCGACGATGTTCTCATCGGGCTTCGATGGAGACGCGGAGGCCTCATCCTGCTTGAGCGGCACCAGCGCGAGAACAATCGCCGCAGCAGCGGCCACGATCGCACCCGGCAGGAATCGCGGAGCCTGGTACGGCGCGACGGCCTTTGGTTCGACGTGACTGAGGTGCGACATCGCATCGGCCAGTTGCAACTCGGCAAACGCGGCCTTGTCGGCGTGAACCTGCTTGCGCGCAAAGTCGAGCGCCGACTCGGTACGGTCTTTCAATTGATAATGCCGATCAACAGCGCGAGCCGCCGCGATCCAGTTCGGGCGAGGCAGCAGCCAAGCCAGAGCGGCCACGGCTCCCACGACCGGCCCCGCCAGCAACGCGATCGTCGTCGCCCAGCCACCCTCGGCCCAACCG
>JAYUFF010000063.1:0-2852 GCA_043738825.1 Schlesneria sp. | reverse complement strand
GCTTAGCCCGGTGCTCCAGCGGTCATGACGGTCACGCGAAGACTCTTGGAAGGAGGACTTGCAAGTGCCCAAGAAGAAAGCAGCGAAGAAGGCAGCCGTGAAGAAGACCGCGAAGAAGGCTGTCGCGAAGAAGGCTGTCGCCAAGAAGGCTGTCGCCAAGAAGGCGACCAAGAAGACCGCGAAGAAGAAGGCCCCTGCGGCCCCGACTCCGTGATGATCAGCCTCACGGCTTGAGATCGCTTGCTACAACGAAGGAAAGAGGCGGCTGGTTTACCAGCCGCCTCTCTCCTTTCTTTGGCCGGTCAACATTTCGTCAATCAGCCGCGCGGCGCTGTGCAACTCCTGATGCAAGACCTTCGGCGAACGAAGCTGCTCAGCCGAGATCGATGTGCCCAGCAGCCAGCCAGCCAGCCGTTGTCGCCGTGAAGAGTCTCACTCCACGACAGGTGACGAGTCGTCGAGGACGAACGGCGCGTCCTGTCCTTGAAGCTGGCACCACGCATTCTGAGCCGCACGTTGCTCGGCTTCCTTCTTGTTCGGCCCCCAGGCTGCGGCGTAGGAGTCCGCACCAACGAGGACCGCCACTTGGAAGCACTTCGAGTGATCCGGCCCCTTCTCGTCGAGCAGTTGATAGACGGGCGTCGCGCGATTGTTCTTCTGCACGAGTTGTTGCAGCAGGCTTTTGTAGTTCTTGCCGTGACTGGTCTCGACGGTCCGTTCGATTTCGGGGGCCATCAGGCGGCGAACCAGCATGCGGGCGGCGTCGTATCCGCCATCGAGATAGACTCCGGCGACGAGCGACTCGAACACGGCGGCCATGATCGACGCGGGGATCGACTCGTGATCGGACAGTCCCTTGCCGAGCTGCACGCAACGGTCGAGGTGCATGTCGGCGCTGAGTTTGGCGCAGGTCGTGCGACTGACGATCACCGACTTGATGCGCGTCAGGTCGCCCTCCGTCTTGTCGGAATACAGCTCGAAGAGCTGCTCGCAAACGATGGCTCCCATGATGGCATCGCCCAGAAATTCGAGCCGCTCATTCGACTCCAAACGTGTCCTAGCGATCGAGGCGTGCGTCAGGCACAGAAACAGCAGTTGACGATCACGGAAGTGGTAGTCGAGCGACGCCTCGCAGTCATCGAGGGTCTGGCGCAGTTCGTCAAAGTCAGCCTGTTCCATCATCCGGTTGGTTCCTGATCTGTCGCAACAGCCACAGTTGGTTTGAGGGGAGTGCTTCTATATTTCGCGAACGTCGGGGTGTCAATCGGCTGGCAGGCAGTGTCCGTGAGCAGGAACATCCAACGAACAGGGGGTCACGCACCGTAAGTCCTACCGCTTCAGCGAATGTGAAGCGAGCGAGTGACGACGGCGCAGGGGGGCTTGCCTGACTCCGTATAAAGGATGAGGTCATTCGCCCGGCAGCGGACTGGTGTGCTGCCCCTGAATTCAAACCATTGAGGAGAAAGGGACAAGGACATGTGGACGAGTACACGTTGGCGACAGAATGCGATGGTGATGTTGGCGGGAAGTGCTCTCGTGGTCAGTGCCGTGAGTTGGACTCAGCGACACGAGGCCGTTGCGGTTCCACCGCTGCCCAACCCGCAGGACTTGTCGGCGGCCTTCCGCACGGTGGCGGCCGAAGCCGTTCTCAGCATTGTGTCCATCGAAACAACCACCAAGGCCAGGCAGGTTCAAGGACGCGGTCAGCAGTTGCAGGAAGGAGACCTTCCGCCTTCCTTCCGTCAGTTCTTCCAAAATGACCCGCAGTTGGAGGAGTTGTTCAAGAGCCGAGGTCGAGGCCGCGCGATCCCGCAGCAGCACGGCATGGGTTCGGGATTCATCATTGATGCCAGCGGTGTCATCCTGACCAACAACCACGTCGTGAGGGGAGCCGATGAAATCAAAGTGCGGCTCCACGATGGCCGCGAGTTCATCGCGAAGGACGTGAAGACCGATCCGCGCACCGATGTGGCCATCGTGCGGATCGAGGCTTCCGATTTGAAGGCGATCAAATTGGGAGACAGCCACGCCATGCAGGTGGGCGACTGGGTGCTCGCCATCGGCAGTCCCTTCGGTTTGGACATGTCCGTCACGGCGGGGATCATCAGTGCGAAAGGCCGCAACAACAAGATCACCGATCGCGCCGACTTCCTTCAAACCGACGCGGCGATCAATCCCGGCAACAGCGGCGGGCCGCTGCTCAATCTGCGGGGTGAGGTCATCGGGATCAACACGGCCATCGCCACGGAGAGTGGCGGCTACGACGGCATCGGCTTCGCCATTCCGACTCACATCGCGGGCTGGGTCAGTCAGCAGTTGATGGCGTCGGGCGAGGTCAAGCGCGGCTACATCGGCACCCAGATCCAACCCGTCGATGCCAACATCGCGAAGCAATTCAACGTGAAGGTGCGCGAGGGGGCACTGGTTCGCTCTGTGATGCCCAAGTCTCCCGCCGAGAAAGCGGGACTCGAACCCGGCGACGTGATTCTCAAACTGAACGGCCAGACGATCACTGACCCAGCCAGCTTGCAGGGTGTCGTCGAGCAACTGACCGTCGGCAAGAGTTATCCGCTGGAGATCGTGCGCGACGGCAAGCGTCAGACTTTGACGACGACGATTGATGCGATGCCGAGCAGTTTCGCGGTCGCCAATCACGACGAAGGCCAAGATTCACCCGGCGATTCCAAGTTTGACAAGCTCGGTCTGGATGTCCGCACGCTGACGAAAGACCTCGCCAAGCAACTCGGTACGACGGCAACCTCGGGTTTGGTGATCGCCGGTGTTGAAGACGGAAGCGCGGCGGCTGCCAATGGCTTGAAGAGTGGCGACGTGATCGAGAAGGCGGGCGGACA
>JAYUFF010000062.1:0-2855 GCA_043738825.1 Schlesneria sp. | reverse complement strand
GCGCCCGCATCAGTTCGAGTTGCCGCTGCTGCTCATCGACCGGCAGGCTGACGTTTCGCAGATACGGAATGAGCTTCTGCGGATCGAGGTTCGAGTGGTTGATGTACGTCCCCTGATGCTCGCCCGGCAGGAAGGCACTGGTCCACAGGATCGAGAACCGAACCGGACGGCCCGGACAGAGGACGACGTATCCCGGCAGACTCTCGTTCTCGGTCCCGAGGCCATACGAAAACCATGACCCCATGCTGGGTCGAGTCGGCACGATCGTGCCGTTATTCATCAGCAGCAGAGCCGGTCCGTGATTGGGGTTGTCGGTGTAGACGGACCTCAGCACGCAAACATCGTCGATGCACTCGGCGAAGTGAGGCAGCAGTTCGCTCACCGGCACACCGCTCTCGCCATGCGGCGCGAACTGAAACGGAGACGGCAACAACCCGGCGGTCTTGCGCTCGGTCCGAAACGAATCGAGTTCCGCCGGCCGCTGCCCTTCTAACTTCACAACGCCCGGCTTCGGGTCGAAGAAGTCGGGACCAAACGGCCCGCCGTTCATGAAGAGCTGGATGACTCGCTTCGCCTTTGGCGCGAAGTGCGAAGCCAATGTCTTGGCCGACGCCTCTTGAGACATCATGCTCGCGAGACCGATCGCGCCGAAACCGGCTCCCAGCGAATGCAGCATGCTGCGACGGGAAAACTGCGGTGACAAGTCCGACAGACTGTTTGCAACTTGCGAACTCATTGAGACCAATCCTGAACGACGAGTCCCGGCACCTTTTCAAAATCGCGCAGATTACGACTCAGCAAAGTCGCGTGACGGGTGATCGCGATGGCGGCAATTTTGAGGTCCGAGTTTCCGATCCGCACACCCAGCGATCTCAACCTTTGGAATTCACCAGCCGCCACCAAATCGAAGTCAGCGATCTTCCAGTTGGCGAAGAATCGGACGAACTCCCGCAGCCGAGGATAGTAGGCCACCTGTTGCGAGGGGTCACGATATCGGCCGATCACATTCAGCCACGATCGAAGCTGCTCCTCCAACGACACGATTGTCGTGAAGACCGCGTCCTCTGTCGTCTGTTGCAGTTTGTTCACCAATGTCACGGCTTCAGACGACCCCGGATGTTGCAGGAACGACAAATGGTCGGTGTCCAAGACGATCATTGTGGCACCTGTTGACGTTCCTCCTCACGGAGCCGCAACGCCTCGTCGATGATCTCTTTGGCGATCGGGTCGTCGCGAAACCAACCAATGGTTCGCTTCCAGTCGTCGCGCCCCGGTTCGCTCTGATGATGGTTCGTCAAATCGCTGACGGCCTTCTCCAATCGCTCAACCCGCTCTACCAGTTGTTCGGTTGTCATGGGCGTGCCCCCTCACAAGAAGAGATCTTCAATCGCGGACAATCATAACCGAGCCGACGGCATCTGCGAGGTCAGGATTGACCTCAGTCAACAAACAGGAACTCATTCAACCCGAGCAGCGACTTCACATAGGACCGCCAGCGTTCGGGAGTGGCCGGAGTCAAAAAGGCGGTTCCGATTCGCCGTTCGTCGTCGCTGGGAGATCGCTGAAACAAGAGCTGGTAGACGGTCGTCATGCGATCGTCTGGCGAACCGTCGGCCAGGCCGGAGGTGATTGCGGCGGCTTGAACCTCAACAAATGTGCTGTTCAACACGAACAGTTGCTGAAGCGGCGTGGTGGTCAAATCGCGTGCGGGACTGTGCGAGGTGGGCGGCGGGAAGTCGAACGTGCGGAGCATGTCATGCTGCTCTTCGCGGCCGATCTTGCCATAGAGCGTGCGGCGGCGGTTCGTCGGCAGATCGAGGTTGAGCGCCGGGCCGCTCAGCGCGTCGTTGAGGTTCCCCGCCACCGTCAGCATCGCGTCGCGCCACGGCTCGATGTCGAGTCGTCGGCGGTTCATGCGCCACAGCAGGTGGTTGTCGGGATCGAGAGCGAGCGGGGAACTCGGAGCGGGGAGTGCGACACGAGTCACGCTGCTTGATTGTCGATAGGTTGCCGACGTGACGAGTTGGCGGTGCAGCCGCTTCAACGACCAAGCTCTTGTCCCCTCGCCCCGGCCTTGCGGGGAGAGGGTGAGGGTGAGGGGATTCTCTTCTCCTGTCCCCTCGCCCCTCGCCTTGGACGGGAGAGCGCTAGGGTGAGGGGTTCTTCCTTCGAGAGGTTGATGGTGGAAAGTTGACGGTTGACGGTCAGAGGATGAGGTCGATTTCGCATGGAGATCGTCATCGCCGTTCGGCCCCCTCACCCTAGCCCTCTCCCCCGCAGACGGGGGCGAGGGGACAAGGCCAGAGACCAGTTCGCTGCTCAGCCAATCGAGCAACTCGGGGTGGCTCGGTCGTTCCCCCTGCTGGCCAAAGTCGCTGGGCGTTCTCACCAAGCCCTTGCCGAAATGGTGCGACCAGATTCGATCCACGATGACTCGCGCAGTGAGAGCCTGCACATCGTGGATGATGGCGTCGGCAAGCTCACCTCGTCCGCTGCCATGCTGGAAGCGGCGCGGTTGCTCGGATGCAACTGAGCCGGAATCGCCCGTAGGATGGACGCCTCCGCTGTGTGAAAAGAGTTCGAGGAACCGGCGTGGCACGATGTCGCCGGGGTTGTTCGGGTTGCCGCGACGGAAGACGGGGAGATCGCGCGGCTGGCGTTTGCGGATGTCGAGTTTGGTCGCGTCCGGCCCGTCGGGCATCACGAACACGCTGGCCTCTTCGATCGTGGGAGCCATCGGCGTGTCGAAATACGGTGTCGCCTCGCGCAGATCAACGATCTGTTGCTGGAGTTGCTGGGCCTCCTCGGACTCTTTGCCCTTGGTCTGCTTGAGACTCTCTTTGAGCGAATCGACT
>JAYUFF010000061.1:0-2858 GCA_043738825.1 Schlesneria sp. | reverse complement strand
TGGGGCAAGCCGCCGCGATGTTGTTTCGGCGGATGATCCTCGCCACGGGTGCGGGGCTGATGGCGACCATTCTGCTGATCTGGTGGCAGGTGCTTGTGGTCAATGTTTCGCTGCCGCGCTGGTGGGCGGTGGGAGGCATCGCCGTTTGGCTGTTGTGTCTCAGCGGTTGGTATTCGCGGCACTGGTTGATCGAACGCCGAAGCTGGTCCGTCTTGAAGCGGCTCGCGGTGGGACTGACTCTGCCGCCGCTGCTGCTGTTGTTCGGCGCGGCGTTGTTTCGCTGGCTGGAGTTTTCGGGACTCGGCCCGTCGTCGCGACCGCTGATGACGCTGCTCTACCCGCGCGAGGCCGAACTTCGCGACAGGGTTCTTGGTCTGTACGGCGTCGGACAAGATGGCCAACTCAACGAGATTCGCGCCGCCGTCAAACAGGTCACACAGCCGACATCGCCCGAGAGCCGCGCGGTGCAGTACGCCCTGGTCAGCGTGAGCCGCGCCTATCGACCGTTGTCGCAAATTCGAGTGTCTCCCGAGTTGGTGGCCAGCCTGCCAGCCGACGCGAGTCGCGAGGAACAGGACCGAGCCGCGCGCGAGCGGTTCTGGTCGTTCAACGATAAGGCGTTGGCCGTGATCATGGAGGTGCTTTCCGACGAACTACCTACTTCGTACCGGACTCAACGGACGGGACACCCCGTCGAGGATGCGACGCCCAATCCGGAACTGCTGCACGACGCCGGGCGGCTCAGTCTGGATCAGGGCGATCCCCGGCAGGCATTGCGTTACTTCATGGCCGGCCTCCGCCTCGCGCGCTGTTCCGCCAGCCAAGGTCAGTTCTGGTACTGGGGCGGGGGGCGTGAGTCTCAGGTTGAGATCCTTCAATCGCTCATCGACTGGTCAAACTATGAGGGCGTGACGAGAGAGATGCTGATGGAGGCCATCGGGCAGACTCAAGTGGAACTCGCCCGATATCCGAGTCTGCACGAGGCGAGCGCGGCGGAGTTCGTCTTGGGCTTTCAGAGCGAGAAATGGCTGCGCCTGCAAATGGAAAGTGAAGAGTCGGCGTCGTTGTACGTCGTGAAGAGCATGGCGGCGGCACTCGTTCCTCACGAGCTCGCCCGCCAGCGGCGGATCAACGAGCAAGTTCTGTTCTGGCGATGGCATCTCCTCCGTTCGCTCGAAACGCAGACGCAGCATTCGCTCTTCAATCCCCGGCAACAACTTGTCGCGTGGGGGGAGGAAGCCCGACGTTCGGGGCGGCCAGACCACGACTGGATGTACCTGCTTCTTTATCCTTCTGTTATATGCCGCTTTGGAAACGAGTTGGGCTGCATCTTTACCTCCTACGAAGCGGTCAATCGCCAGGCGCTGCTGGCTCTGGCCATCGCACTGTGGAAGAAAGACCACGGCGGTGCGTTGCCGGATTCGCTGGAAGACCTCGCCGCCTACTGCATCATCGACGGTCTGAAGGATCCGGCGCGAGTACTGCCCGCCATGGCGCTGAACGATCCGTGGACGGGGGCGATTTTCGCCTATTCGACCGCCGGTCGTCCGTTGGCAAATGACGGTCATGTCCTGCCGGTCGTGATCCTCTCGTCGGAGGGGCCGAACCTGTCCGGCCATCAGCCCAGGGCGGTCGTCAAGGCTTCCGGTCAGGGGATCGTGTTTGCGAACGCACCGGCCACCGAGGCAGTCATGGTCGAGTCACTCGGCGGCAGATTGTCGCTGCGACTCCCGCCGAAGCTGCAACGCTGAAGTGCGGTGAGTTCGATTCCGTGGTGAGCGGCGGTTGGAAGAGTTCAACAAGAAGATGGTGGACAAGAAAATCAGAGTGGACCGACCAGGTTCGGTCTCTGATCTTCTTGTCCACCATTTTCTTGTTTTGCTGGCTTTCGGTTGAGCCGCGCTGGGGTACGGAACGGAGACGCACAAGCTGGCAGCATGTGCTACGGTTGGCGGCGAGGCGTCGTTACAATTCCGGCCCGATGAGATTCCCCGTTCTCCATTAGGCTGGATTGCGATGTCACTCGATCCACTGACCATGCTCAAGCCGCGTCGCAAGGTGACGGGCATCTCGGCCGTGTTGCTGCCGTTTCAGGAGAGCGGCGAGGTGGATTGGCCCGCGCTGGAGGCTCACGTGGCGCGGACGGCCGGGGCGGGGCTGACTCCGGCTGTGAACATGGACACCGGGTACGTGAACCTCATCGACCACGCGACTCAAGACGAGGTGTTGCGGCGGACGTGCGCGGTGCTGGGCGGCGGCGGGTTTGTCGCGGGGGCGTTCGTCTCGGACAAAGAGGGCGATTCTTTTTCTTTCGAGGGCTACGCCGAACGGATGGAGGCGATTCAGTCTTGCGGTGGCACGCCCGCCCTCTTTCAATCCTTCGGCCTGACGAGGCAGCCCGGTCCCGAGATCGTTCGCAGCTACGAACGGCTCGGCGGCGTGTGCGACAAGTTCATCGGGTTCGAGTTGACGACGGACCTCGCGCCGTTTGGAGCGGTCTACGATCTGGAAACGTATGCCGGGATGATGGCCGTGCCGCAGTGCATCGGTGCGAAGCATTCATCGTTTCACCGCGAACCCGAATGGGAACGGTTGAAGCTGCGGGATGCTCAGCGGCCCGACTTCGCCGTCTTCACCGGCAATGACTTCGCCATCGACATGGTGATGTACGGCAGCGATTATTTGTTGGGACTGAGCAGCTTCGCGCCGGACCTGTTCGCCATCCGCGACACGTACTGGGAGGCGGGCGATCCGCGCTTCTATGAGTTGAACGATCAGCTTCAATACTTGGGCTACTTCGCATTCCGAGCGCCCTCGCCCGCGTACAAGCATTCGTGCGCCCAGTTCCTCAAGCTGCG
>JAYUFF010000060.1:0-2859 GCA_043738825.1 Schlesneria sp. | reverse complement strand
CTCAAGCTCATCGAGTCGGCGATGGGGACCGGAATGCGGAAGGCCGATCAGCCGCCGATCGGTGGCGTCATCACCTCGGCCGTGTACACCGCCAAGATTGAAAAAGATGTCGCTCAGATTTCGGCGACACTCGTGGTGCAGGTACTCGACAAGGGTTGGGTCGAAGTTCCCGTGAAGTTTGGCGAAGCGGCCATTGGGAAGCTGACTTCTGATTCGGGCAAGGTCTTGCTGCGCGGGACGGGGAACGGGACGTACTCGCTGCTGCTGCCCACGCCCGGCGAACACAAGGTGCAGTTGGAGTTGACGGCTCGCGTGCGAACGGCTCCCGAGGGGAAGAGCCTCGACATGGATGTTCCTCCAGTCGGGA
Source organism: Schlesneria sp. (assembly GCA_043738825.1). Taxonomy (GTDB): domain Bacteria; phylum Planctomycetota; class Planctomycetia; order Planctomycetales; family Planctomycetaceae; genus Schlesneria. The sequence goes on along the minus strand of JAYUFF010000060.1, from coordinate 2,492 downwards.
TCACGACGTTTGAACTCGTCGTCCCCGAGGCGGATCAGTCGATTGAACTCAAGCCGAAGCTGATCTCCGAAGCCGTCGCAGCGGTGGCCGGTGCGAAAGAGACGAAGATCAAGGCAAGCATCGGCTCGACCGAGAAGATCTCGGTGCGTTGGCATCCGCGCGTCGGCACGAAGCCCGACATGGAGCTGCTGGCGAGCGTCACCAATTTGACGTTGGTCACGGTCGAAGACGGTCTCGTCCACACTGACACCTGGCTGACGTATGACATCCTGCGCGGGCAGCTTGAAAAGGTGAGGATTGCCGTACCCAAGGGCCAGCGGATTCTCGACATCACCTCGGATGCGAAGGTCAAAGAGTGGAAGGCCGTTGAGGAAGAGAACCGCCAGGTCGTGACGGTTGAGTTGTTGAGCCGCCTCGATGGGAAAGTGACAATCGAAGTTCACACCGAACAGTCGGCTCCGACCGAAGCATTCGATGTCGCCGGGATGGAGGCCGCCGCCGCGTATGGCATTCACGCCCTCGACGTGATCCGCGAGAGTGGCACCGTCGCGGTGAAGCAGGGCAGCGACCTGACGCTGACCGTCGAAGAGCAAAAGGGTCTGCTACGCATCGACGAAAGCGAAGTCGATGCGAAACTGAAGCGGCCCGGCGCGCTCTACTACAAGTTCTACAGTCCGGCGTTCCGATTGAAGCTGCTCGCCAAGCCGGTCGAACCGCGGTTGATTCTCGATCACGCTTCGCAGCTTGTCTTCCGTGATGACCAACTGCGGTTGAGGTCCATCGCCAGCTTTGCCATCGACCGGGCGGGTGTGTTTGAACTGAAGTTCAAACTACCAGAGAACATCACCATTGAAAACGTCGTCTGCGACAGGATGAAGCAGTTCGATGTCTCGCCCGACAAGACGCTGCTCACCATCAGTCTGCGCGAGAAAACTCAAGGCTCGCTCGTCGTAACGGTCTTCGCCACGCGGTCGCTCGATCCGACGGCCGAGAAGACCGACCAACTGCTGCCGCTGCTCGAACCGGTGGGCGTCGAGGTCGAGAACGGCAAAGTGCAGGTCTACGCGCCGGAAGCCCTCGATGTCATCACCGATGCCGAAAAGCTGGTGGCCGTGCAGCCTGATCCGGCTCCGCAACCCGAGGCCGTCGCCAACGCGCGGCTGGTCTCGTCGTGGCTCTTCAACCGACGACCCATCGAGATTCCCGTCAGCACAAAACGCAAGCCGACTCGGTTGACCGCCTTCATCGGCACGAAGGCCGATGTCAAACAGGGACAGGTTCAAGTCACGACGACGCTCAACTACATCATCGAGTACGCTGGGATCGACACGTTCCGGTTCTCGGTCCCCGAAGCGTTGGCCGACAAGGTGCAGATCAGTTCGACGGCGGGAGGAGCCGCGCCGCCGATCAAACAAAAAAGTCGAGCGACCGCCGCCGTCGATGGCTGGGTGACGTGGACCGTCGTCATGCAGCGTGACGTGCTCGGTTCGCAGCCGTTTGAGATCACGTATGACCTCGCCCCAACCGCCGAGGCCGACGGCAAGACCGAGAAATCGGCCATCCAAGCGATCCAAGTCCTCGATCCCTACGACAAGGCCGACGGGCCGCAGGGCAAACGCGACATCACGGTCTCACGCACGATTGGCGAGATGACCGTCATCAAGGACCGCGCACTGTCGGTCTCCGCCGCCGCGACCGGTGGCGACGCGGAACCGATCGACGTGCGTGAACTTCAACAACTGAGTCAGGACGGATTCGTCGCCTTCCGTTACTTCAAGCAGCCGGTGAAGCTCGACCTGACCTCGAACAAGTTCGATGTGCAGGGCGTCATCGAGACCGTCGTGAGCAAGGCGCTGGTCGAGATGGTTCTCGACCGAGCAAGTGTTGCGACGTATCGCGCCCGCTATGTGGTCAAGTCGAGCGAACGGCAACGACTGCGAGTCGATCTGCCGGCCGGAATTGAGCCGCTCGGCGTGACGGTCGATCGCAAGCCGGTGGCTCTCGAAAAGTCGGACGACAAGGCCCGCGATGGCTGGAACGCGTACTTCGTCAACGTCGCGCGAACGAAGTCGTCCGACGAGGCTTTTTCATTGGCGATCCTGTTCCGCAATCCGCTCGAACCGAAGGCGTTTCAGTCGGCGGGCGGCAAGTTGAAATTACGGTTGCCAATGGTGGGCGGTGCCGAGGCAAACGGCGTCGCGGTGCAACAGCTTCGCGCCGTCGTGTGGGTTCCCGACGACTACGCCCTTGTCGGCACGCCCAGGAACTTCAGCGTCAAGACGCGAACGGTGCTGCGTGAGTTGTTGTTCTCTCGTAACAAGAATGCGCTTGCGACGCAGGATCTCGATGGTTGGATTGGCAGCGATTCCGGCGGCATCTTCGACTTCCCGATTGAAGGCCGCCGCTACGACTACACCAACCTCGGCGGTCGCGATTCGAGTGAGAAGGACGGACAATCGAGTCCGCTGCGAACGGTCGATCTCGGCTGGTGG
>JAYUFF010000059.1:0-2860 GCA_043738825.1 Schlesneria sp. | reverse complement strand
CGCTCTACAGTCCCGACCTCAACGTGACCGTCCAGAATCTGCTGGATGCCAAACGCCGCAACAGCACCGAACTGCTCGCCAGTTCGCGGCAGCGGCTGCAATTGCTCGGCATCAGCGACGATCAGATCGACGAGATTGTGCAGTCGGGCAAGGCGAACAGCCACCTGCGGATTCGGTCTCCGATCAGCGGGCACGTCATCAAGAAGTACGTTCGCGAAGGACAGTATGTCGAGGAGGGGAGCGCGCTGTACGACGTGGCCGATTTGTCGTCGGTCTGGATTCAGGCGCAGATCTATGAGGACGACATGGTCTTCCTGCCGTTCGATCAATCGCACAAACCGCGCGTGGACGATCCCGCCTCGCTCGCCGTGACCGCCACCACGCGGGCCTTTCCCGGTGAGACCTTTCGCGGCACGCTGGCGTTTGTCTATCCGCACGTCGATCAGCAGTCGCGGACGGTGACAGTGCGAGTCGAGTTGCCAAATCCCGGACACAAACTGAGACCGGGGATGACGGCCACCGTCACGCTGCTGGTCTCTCCGTCCCGCATTCCCGTGTTGCAAGAGGCGGCGGCCTTGCAGCCTGACGGGGCGGTACAGTTGGCCGAGGGCAAAGTCCTCGCCATTCCCGAGAGCGCTGTCATTGACACCGGCAGCCAGACCATCGTCTATCGCGAATCGCTGCCCGGCGTGTACGAGGGCGTTCAAGTGGCTCTCGGCCCCAAGATGACCGGCCCCGACAACGCGATTCTGTTCCCGGTGACAAAGGGTCTTGAACTCGGCGACCAGATCGTGACCTCCGGATCGTTTTTGGTGGACGCCGAAACGCGGCTCAACCCCGCCGCCGGCTCGATCTATTTTGGTGGCAGCGGCGGCGGAGGTGGAGCGAAGAGCGGCGGCAGCGTCACCACCGCGCGACCCTCCACACCCGAGAATGAAGACGCCAAGTTGCTGGCGGCGCTCAAGAAACTCTCCCCCGAAGATCGTCGTCTGGTGGAGCAACAGAAGCTCTGTCCGATCCTCGAATCGAGTCGTCTTGGTTCGATGGGCGTGCCCGTCAAGGTGATGCTCGATGGCCAGCCGGTCTTCCTCTGCTGTCCCGCGTGTGAAGCGGCTGCGAAGGAGAAGTCGTCGGAGACGCTGCAAAAGGTGGAGAAGCTGAAGTCGGGAAAGAAGCCCGCTCTAACGGCCCCCGCCACGCAGCCATCCGATTCTGGTGCCGATCCGAAGATCGAAGCGGCGCTCGCCAAGCTGGATGCTGCGGATCGACGTGTGGCCGAGCAACAGAAGTTCTGCCCGATCCTGCCCAAGAGTCGTCTCGGTTCGATGGGGACGCCCATCAAACTGACGCTCGAAGGTCAGACCGTGTTCGTCTGCTGCGCGGGCTGCGTGAAGATGGCAAAGGACAAGTCCAAGGAGACGCTTCAGAAAGTGGCGGCACTCAAGCGACAGACCGCTTCCGCACCGAAGACCATTACTCAGCAGGATGAGCCGGACCCGAAGATTCGCGAGGCGCTCGGCAAGCTCAGCGAGGCCGATCGCAAGCTGGCCGTCGCGCAGCGGCTGTGCCCAGTAATGGATGACAGCCGTCTCGGTTCGATGGATGTGCCGGTGAAGGTGATGATTGACGGACAAGCCGTGTTTCTGTGCTGTGAAGGCTGCAAAGACACCGCGATGGAGAAGCCGAAGGAAACGCTCGCCCGAGTGAAACAGTTCTTGAAGTCGAACGAAGCCCTGACCGTGGAGCCAGCGCCATGATCGAATATGTGATCGAGGCGTCGATCCGCAACCGGTTTCTAGTGTTCATCGCCACGGGGTTACTAGCCGTGGCGGGTGTCTTTGCGCTCTACAACACGCCGGTCGATGCCATTCCCGATTTGAGCGAGAACCAGGTCATCGTCTTCGCCGACTGGATGGGCCGCAGTCCGCGCGAAATCGAGGACCAACTGACGTATCCGCTCGTCAACAAGCTGCGCGGGCTGGCCGGTGTCCGCGCCGTGAGGTCGTCGTCCGAGTTCAACTTCTCGATGATCACGATCATCTTTGAGGATGGCATCGACTTCTACTTCGCCAGGCAGCGTGTGACTGAGAAGCTCAGCCAGGCGGGAACGTATTTGCCGACGGGCGTGGTCCCGTATCTGGCCCCGGACGCGACGGCCCTCGGACAAATCTTCTGGTACACGGTGGAGTCCGGTTCCACGAAACCGGTCGATCCGCAACGACTGTGGGCGGTCAACAAGTTCTACATCGCACCGCAGCTCAACGCGGCGAGCGGTGTCGCGGACGTGGCCACGGTCGGTGGGATGCCGCTGGAATACCAGATTGATGTCCGGCCCGAGGCTCTGCGCGCGTTTGGCATCACGCTGGGAGAACTGTATTCGGCGGTCGCTCGCAGCAATATGCCCGCCGGTGGTGGCGTGATCCAGAAGAACAATGCCGAGTACATCGTGCGCGGCGTCGGCTGGCTGCGCGACAAACGCGACATCGAACGAACCGTGATCCGCGAGGTCAATGGTACGCCGATCTTCGTCGAGACCATCGCGACCGTGCAGTTGGGCACGCAGTTTCGCCGTAGCGTCTATGAAAAGAATGGCAACGAAGTGGTGGGCGGTGTCGTGCTGATGCGGCACGGTCAGAATCCTCTGGCCGTGACGGAGCTGGTCAAGGAGAAGATTCAGGAGTTGCAGCCCGGCCTGCCCGAGGGTGTCCACATCGTTCCAGCCTACGACCGCACGCGGCTGATTCACGGCGCGATTCACACGCTGACCGAGGTCATGTGGCACGAGATGCTGATTGCGTCGATCGCCATCCTGTTGATTCTGTCTCACGTCCGCAGCGTGTTCGTGATCTGCATCACGCTG
>JAYUFF010000058.1:0-2866 GCA_043738825.1 Schlesneria sp. | reverse complement strand
TCGGACCAATTGACCTGAATGTAGGGAACGCCCGCTTCGACGAGTCGCCTTGCGAGCAGACAGCTTTGGCCGAACGTGGTCCGTCCGTAGTTGTCGCGGGTCGGCTGCGATTCCTGAGTCAAATCGAAGGCCGCTCGCGCCTGTGGACTGGTGATGAGGCCATAGGCTCGCTGGTAGGAACGATCCCACTCGGAGAGGCCCGCACGGTCGAGTTGCCGCAGCGTCGCATCGAGTCGCGCCCGCACGTCGTTCCGATCCGAGATGCGGTTCGGCGTGAGGCCCTCCAACAATTGCAGCGACGGGATTTCGACGTGACCTTCGTCTGAACAACTGACCATGAACGGATCGGCCGCCTTGCCGAACTTGCCACCGCCATAGCCGTCAATTTTGCGAACGACATCGCGCGGGATGCCTCGTCCCACCATGACGAACGGCGGCAGCGAACCCTTGTGGCCGCGATGCTTGCCGACGATCGAGCCGAAGTTGGGTTGCACCGGCTCGGGCCGCTCCTGAAATCCGGTGAGGCCCACGGTGCCCGCATCCGGATGGCCCGGTTCGGTCGTGACGTGCGACCGAATCAACGAGAACCGGTCGCTGCGCGCGGCGAGCTTCGGCAACAGTTCGCTGTAGTAGACACCCGGCTGCTTCGTCGCGATGGGAGCGAACGGGCCGCGATACTCGGACGGAGCGTCGGGCTTGGGATCGAACGTGTCGATGTGGCTCGGCGCGCCCCACAGCCAGACGAAGATCACCGACTTCGCCTGCGGAGCATGCGCCGCCTTCAGGTCGCTCGCCGCGCCGAGCATCAGTCCCGCCGGGACCGATGCGCCGAGCTTCAGGAACGAGCGGCGACCGATCCCGTTGCAGGTGCTGGCTCGAAAAGAACCGACATCGAACATGGCGTGCCTTCGTGTGGGGTGTTTAGACTCCACGCGGCCTGATGTGAGACGTTTAGCCGCAACGCCAACAGCGTGCGTGCGATCAACGGTTCGCCAGCGTCCGCTCCCACGCCGTTGGCGTTGGGGCTAAACGTGGCAACGTCTCATTTATAGCCGTGCAGAACAGACTCGACAGACTAGTGCTTTGTCACACCTAAGAATTGGGGTTGTTGTCGTAACCACGTTCGCCAGACGCTGGATTGACCCCACGCTCTGGCGAGCGTGGCTACCCCAAGATCAAGCGGTGACACAGTACTAGTGCCTTGCGCGGCCGGAACGTCTTGTCAACGACCGCGCAAGGCGATTTGATCCCGTGATCGCGGTTAATCAGCTTTCACCTGCGTCGCCATCACTGGCACTGGCACCGCCGCCCGACTCCAACTTGAGACAGACCGCCCACAAGGCTCCGCCGACGGCCATCAGTCCGAGTCGAATCGCCAAGCCGACGTTCGGCCCCCACAAGTCGATCCACATCAGCAGCTTGAACTCCATCCCGATGAGGTTCAAAACAAACGATCCCGCCCCCATGATGAACAGAAACGAACCAATGCCTTTCATCTGTCGCCTTTCTCCGAATGTCTGCCGTTGGAAATGACAAGAGACCGGCGGAAAGCGTATCGACCTGAGCCGTGGCGTGCCATCGCAGCCTTGCTCGGCGTTAGCAGCCCGGCATTGCGGAGATGCCGGGCCGCTTGGGACTGGCGCAGGAATTACTGTCGTGGCCGACGCTGCCAGCGTCGGCTCGGATGCTGGCACCATCCGCCACGAGGGGATACCAATTGATGCGCCGGTCCTTGGTGGTCGTGTGTTTGGCGAGATGGCTTTCGTCAGTCGATGGCGATCGAGACCCAGCCGTCTTGGGATTTGATCGACGACACGCGCGGGGCCGGGCTGTTGAGCGGCCAAGACTTCGCGGGGAGGGCGCGATCGGCTTCCAGCGCTGGCAGAGCGGACTCGATCGACTTCTGCACGGCCATCTCGGCCAGAGAAGGTTCGGCCGTGAGGTCCGAGCGGTCCTGAGCCATCGCGCGCGGCTTGCTCGCGACCAATCGCACCGTGCTCCCCTCGACGATCACTCGGTACTCGATGACGACCTTCATCGGGGGCAGCAGGTCTTGTCCGGCCGGTTTGAACTTCGCCTTGATCGTGGCCGTCAGCCGGTCCCGATCGAGTCGCACGGTCAGCGGATCGGTTTCATCGAACACGATGTCGGTGACGAGGCTCAGTCCCGGCAGCGGCAGCGCGAGTGGAGCCGCCCCCGCCAGATCGTCCGGCAACGTAACCCTCACTCCGTCCAGCATCGCCAGGAGATCCAGAGTCAGCTTCTTCAAGTCCTTGTCGGTGGTTTTGAAGCCCCTCAGATCGGCGCGGCCGATCAAATCGTTCAACAGACTCTCGTGGAGCGACAGATTCAGACCGCCGCCATCCACCAGTTGGCCGTCGAGTGGCGAGACCGAGGCCATTGCGGCTGCGCTGCCGATCATCGCGGCGTAGGTCAAACTCGTGTCGGTCGAACTGACCGACTGCGATGTCGGAGCCAGCTTGGCCGCCTCCAGTTGCTTGCGAATCGCCTGTTCGAGCAGTTGATTCGCGGTGGTCAGTTGCTTGTCGATCTCACCATCGAACGCGGGATAGACCTTCTCGGCCACACGGTCGCGTGCGATCGCTTCCGACTCGGGCTTGCGTCGTTCGGCGGCTTGGTACGCGATCCGATTGGCCAGTCCGCCGAAGAGCGATCCGGTGAGCGGCGTCATTGCGCCGAGAGTCTGATTCCGCGCCCGGACGTAGACCGTGGCGTGCTTCGTCGAAAACAGACGGCCATCGAAGAAGACCTCCTTCACGGCGACAAACTGCTGTTGCCCGGCGGTGTCGATCATGGCCTGTGGCGTCACGCCGGTCGTCAACGTCTGCACGTCGCCCGTCAACAC
>JAYUFF010000057.1:0-7572 GCA_043738825.1 Schlesneria sp. | reverse complement strand
CGAGCACAACTGTCCCTCGCTGGAAGAACAAGAGTCATCATGCAGATCACTGGTTTTCGGTCGGAGCCTGCCGGGCTGTTTCTCGATCTGGATCAAGTCCCCGGGGCGGTCGCCCTGAGTCGAGACACTGGAGACATGACCCTGCGAACGGAGATCGCGAACGGTCAGGAGGGAGGCCCCGCTCCCGAGACGATCCCCGCCGACAAGGTGGTCGAGGTGGAGGCCGCTTCCCGCGAGGACGGCCAAGTGGAAGTGAAGCTGACCGTGAAGGCGGACGATGGATCGACGCGAGTTCTCTCGCTCGGTACGACTGCCGAGGCGCAGGCTGCTCGGGCGTGGATCGATGACGTGAAGACGGTCGTCTCATTCCGTGCGCGGCGTGCTCGATTGAATCCGACCAGCGATCCGAACCAGTCGCGAGCCGTGCCGAGTCTCACGCCGCTGCCTCCCACCGAAGAGCAGGTGGCCGCCGTGAGTGAACCGCAACTGTTCGCGCCCCCCGCGCCGCCGACCGATCCGGTCGAGTTGCCTCCCGCGCAGATGGCGATGGATGCCGACTTGGAGCAGGAGTTGGAAGCTGCGATGGCGGGACAGATGACCGCGCCGACCAGCCCACCCGCTGGCGTCGGAGCCGCGTCCTCATCGGTCTCCGAACTGCCGACTTCGGAAGATCAGCTTGAGAACGGCATGAAGCTGAAGGCGAAGGTTCAAAGCGTCACACCCGACGATGTCTTTTGCGAAGTCGGCTATCGTTGTCCCGGCGTGCTTCCCGCGCGACAGTTTCCGCAGGGGAAGCAACCGCACGTCGGTGAAGAGTTCCTCGTCATCGTCGAGAAGTACGACACCGAGAACGGGGTGATCCTTGTCAACCTGCCGAGGGCCACGCGCAAGGTGAAGGGGAACTGGGACGAATTGTCCGTCGGTCAGATTGTCGAATGCACCGTCAACAAAACCAACAAGGGTGGGCTGGAAGTGTCGATCGGTACGATGCGAGCCTTCCTGCCCGCCAGTCAGGTCGAGTTGGGATTCGCTCCCGCGCTGGAGACCTTTGTCGGACAGAAGCTGACCGTGCAGGTCACCGAGGTCAACCCGGTCAAACGCAACCTGGTCGTCAGTCGCCGCGTGATTTTGATTCAGGAGCGCAAAGAAGCGGCCGCGACCTTCTGGCCGAAAGTCGATGTCGGACAGCAGTACACCGGAATCGTGAAGACGATCAAGGATTACGGTGCCTTCGTCGATCTGGGGGGAGCGGACGGCTTCCTGCACATCGGCGAGATGAGCTGGACGCGTGTGAAGCATCCGTCCGAAGTCCTGCAAGAAGGCGGACAGGTCGAGGTTGTCGTGCTGTCGCTCGATCGCGAGAAGCAGAAGATCGGCCTCGGCATGCGGCAACTGGCTCGCAATCCGTGGTCCGATGTCGAGAGTAACTACAGCACTGGCAAGACGGTCTCGGGCAAGGTGACACGACTCGCCGACTTCGGGGCGTTCGTCGAACTCGAACAGGGAGTCGAGGGCCTGATTCACATCAGCGAACTGGACCACAAGCGGGTGAACCGGGTGAACGACGTGCTGACGGTCGGCCAGGAAGTGCAGGTGCAGGTGCTCGAAGTCGCCACCGACCGCCAGCGAATCAGCCTGTCGCTGAAGGCCCTGAAAGAGAAGCCCGAAGCACCGAAGTCCGCCGAACCCGAACCGCCTCCGCCGCCCGTTCGCAAGCGCACCGAACCGCTGCGCGGTGGCAAGACCGCCAACCCCGGAGGTGGCTTGTTCGGCAACCCCCACGATTTCAAATAGCTTCTGTGGTTCTGCATTGGGTTGATGGTCAGAGAAGATGCCCCTGTTCTGACCATCAACCTCCCACGAACCAGGGGGGCACGCCACCCCGCTCCGAAAACGACAAGCGGGCTGACGCCCAAGAGTCACACGGGGGTTGCGACCACAGAGAACGAATAGGTCGGGAAGATCGAACATGAGCCGCTTTCCTTCAGCATCGGTCGCGGTTGCCGTGTGGTGTCTGGCTCTGCTCGGCTGCGGCGCGGAAAACCTTAGCGGTCCTCAAGCCGTCACGTCGGCCAAGTCTCCCGACGATGAAGCGGTTCTCGTCGCAAAAGCTCCCTCGATCAAAGCCACTGACGCGGAGTCGTCGAGCGATGAATCGCTCACATCGACGGACAACTCCGACTGGCCGATCTTCCTCGGCCCGCACGGCACCGGTGTTTCGGACGAGACCGGCCTGCTCGACGAATGGCCGGCGGCCGGTCCCGCCGTGTTGTGGGAGCAGCGGATCGGCAAGGGTTACAGTTCGCCATCGATTCGCGGCGACCAACTCGTCTTCCATCATCGGCAGCGCGATAACGAAGTCATCGAGTGCGTGCGGGCCGACGATGGCTCGCCGATTTGGAAGCACGAGTACGACACCGACTACATCGACCCGTACGGCTACAGCAACGGGCCGCGCTGTTCGCCGCTGTTGACGAAGAACCGCTGCTACACCTACGGAGCACAGGGCCGGTTGGTCTGTCTCGACCTGAAGTCGGGCGAGGTCGTGTGGCAACGCGACACGGCCAAGGAGTGGAAAGTCCCCGATCACTTCTTCGGGGCCGGATGCACTCCGATCCTCGAAGGCGGACTGCTGATCGTGCTGGTCGGCGGACAACCCGACTCGGGCGTGGTCGCTCTCGATCCCGAAACCGGCCAGACAAAATGGGAGAGCGTCGGCAAGGCCACTTGGGACGGTGCGAAAACTGACAGGTCAGCTAATGCCCCGTACAAATGGACCGGCCATGAGATGCTGGTCAGTTACTCATCTCCGCTGGCCGCGACGATTCACGGCCAGCGACATCTGCTCTGTCTGGTCCGGCAGGGCCTGGTGTCGCTCGATCCCAAGACCGGGCGAGTCCGCTTCAAGTATTGGTTCCGTTCTCGCATCAACGACTCCGTCAACGCGGCGCGGCCCGTGGTCGCGGGCGATCTCGTGTTGTTGTCGGCCGCCTACGAGACCGGTGCCGCACTGCTCAAGGTCCACGCCGATGGCGAAGGATTTGATGAGGTCTGGCGCAACAGGGACGGCATGTCCACGCACTGGTCGACTCCCATCCATCGTGACGGTTGTGCCTTCGGGTTCAGTGGCCGTCACGAAGAAGGAGCGATGCTTCAGTGCATTGACCTCCAGACGGGAAACCTCGTTTGGCAGACGAATGGATACAAAGGGAAGACCGAACTGGATCCATTCACGGGGGAGATGAAGGACTCCGAGACTGGTGCGGTGATTCCGAAGTCGTTCCTCTACGGACGCGGCTCGAAGACGTATGCCGATGGCAAATACTTCGTGCTCGGCGAACGGGGCACTCTGGCCTTGGCGAAGCTCAGCCGCGCAGGCTGGAAGGAAGTCAGCCGCACCTCGTTCGAGAAGCTCAAGTACCCGATGTGGGCGTCACCGGTGCTGTCTCACGGCCGGTTGTATCTGCGCAGCGAGGACTGGCTGATGTGTCTCGATGTCGCCAAGGTGGGAGGCGGGAAATGATCGACTCGCCCACACCAACCCGAAGCGTGAGCGAGGGATTGCGGTTCGATTCCCTCGCTCACGCTTCGGGTTGGTGTGGGTCGCACAATGACTGCCGCTCGCGCAAGAAGCCATGACGATGCCGCTGCATGTTCTGTTTGAGGACAACCACTGCCTCGCCGTCGAGAAGCCGGCGGGATTGCTCACGATGGGCGACCACACGGGTGAGCCGACGCTGGTGGATGCCGCGAAAGACTATCTCCGGCAGAAGTACGACAAGCCGGGGAACGTCTTCGTCGGCGTGGTTCATCGGTTGGACCGGCCGGTGTCGGGTGTGGTCCTCTTCGCACGGACGAGCAAGGGAGCGGCCAGACTCTCGGAACAGTTTCGCGTGCGCAGCGTCGAGAAGACGTACCTCGCGCTCGTCGAGGGAACCGTCTCCCCCGACGAAGGTGTGTTGCACGACCGGCTCAACAAGGATCGGGCGCGGAACGTGGTGTCGGTCGTCGATGACGAGGAGGACGGTCAGGACTGCGAGCTGACTTACGAGCGGCTCCAAAAGCTGGGCCGCTTCACGCTGGTGAAGATTCTGCCGCAGACGGGTCGCAGCCATCAGATTCGCGTGCAACTCGCCTCGCGCGGCTGGCCGATCGTGGGCGATGGCAAGTACGGCGCGAAGACTCGCGTCGAGGGCTTTATCGCGCTCCATGCGGCTTCGCTGACGTTCGCTCATCCCACGACGAAGGAGCCGATCACGGTGGCCAGCGACTGGCCGTCAGCCTGGCGCGGGCTGACTGCGGGCGTGGGGTAGGTTTGTAGCCTGCCCGTAACCAAGAGTGAGACGCGGAACCACGGATGACACAGATTTCACAGATGACACGGATCAGACGAATACCAAGAATGTCCGCTCTTCTCCCTCTTCATCTGTGTCATCGGTGAAATCTGTGGTCAAACTCCTGCTGCATGGACCGGTCACGTCGGCGTGGCACTCGACATTGGCGGAGGCATCGGCTTGAATGACGCCCGCTCGCCGAGACTCCCGCCTGCAAGGAACATCGCTCGTGAATCGTCTGCTGCCCGTGATGGCTTTGTTTGTCTGTTCGATTTTCTCGTTGATCGCTGCTCCGTCGGTTCGCGCTCAAGAGCCACAGCCCCGGCCAACCGCACCCTCATCTGCCGCCGAGGCCGCTCACGCAGACCACGCGGCTGCGGCCGGTGATGCAGCACACGCCGACAACAATCACGGCCACGGGCCGAAGCTGGGAGAGTTGATCTCGCCCGTCTCGGTCGCTCCGTTTGCGTTGTTGCTCCTCTGCATTGCCATCTTCCCACTCGCGAATCCTCACTGGTGGGAGCACAACAAAAACAAAGGGATCATCGCGGCGGGGCTTGGCGTTCCGGTGGTGCTGTATCTGCTGTTGTTCGGAGCAGCGGGGACGCACGCGCTGGAGCACGCTGCGAAGGAATACGGTTCGTTCCTGATGCTGCTCGGTTCGTTGTTCGTCATCAGTGGTGGCGTCTACGTGCGCGGATCGCTCAAGGGTTCGCCGCTGGTCAACACAATGTTTCTCGCGCTGGGTGCGTGCGTGGCGAGCTTCGTCGGGACGACGGGAGCCTCGATGCTGCTGATCCGTCCGTTGCTGAGGGCCAACGAAAAACGTAGCCGCGTCGCGCACGTGGTCGTCTTCTTCATCTTTGTGGTGTCGAACTGTGGCGGCTTGCTGACACCACTCGGTGATCCGCCACTATTCCTCGGATTCCTCAAGGGCGTGCCGTTCGAGTGGACGCTGCGACTGTGGCAGGAGTGGGCCTTCGTCAACGGTGTGCTGCTCGCGGTGTTTTTCATCTGGGATTCAATCGCAATTCACCGCGAAGCCCACACGCCCGCTGAAGAGGAGGCACTGGAGACGCCCGTCTCACCCGAGCCATTCGGGATCGAGGGGCTGCACAATTTTCTGGGCCTCGCAGGAATCGTGGCGGTCATCTACTGCGCGGGCCAGGCTTATGGAGAGGCTGCTCTCAACAGTGTCTTGCCGTGGGGCAAGGCGGGCGACTGGCCCTATGGCGTACAAGAGGGCCTGATGGCGCTGGTCGCGTTCGTTTGCTACCGCCTCACCACGAAGTCGATTCGCGAAAAGAACCGGTTCGGGTTCGGACCGATCATCGAAGTGGCCGTGTTGTTCGCAGGCATCTTCGCCACGATGATCCCCGCGCTGGCGATGCTGAACGTGCATGGGAAGAGTCTCGGTATCGAGTCGCCCGCGCAGTTCTTCTGGGCTTCGGGGATTCTGTCGAGCTTCCTCGACAACGCTCCGACCTACCTGACGTTCGCGGTGACTGCCTGCGGGATTCACAACGTCAACACCGAGGACGGCAAGTACCTCGCCGAGTTCCTCGCGCTGCCGGCGGCTTCGGGTGCGGCCCACATCCTCGCGGCGATCAGTTGCGGCTCGGTGTTCATGGGAGCCAACACTTACATCGGCAACGGACCCAACTTCATGGTGAAGGCGATTGCCGAAGAGAACAACGTGAAGATGCCCGGCTTCTTCGGCTACATGGCCTACTCGTGCGGCATCCTGGTGCCGATTTTTGTCGCCGTGACTTTCGTGTTCTTTCGCTGACGGGCGACTCGTAGGATGGGCACTCCTGCCCGTCCGCTCTTCAAAACCAAAGCCGGACGGGCAGGAGTGCCCATCCTACGATCACCTCACCGGCGGCAATCGTCCGCCGCGTTCGATGAACTTTGTGGCGAGGCCCGCGCCGCGCACGGGCAGGATCACGGTGTCGTTCTTCATCCCGCTGTAGCTCACGCCGTCACCGGCCTGTTTGCCGGGGACCGGAATCAACCGGACGGCACACGGGCGGCGATTGAGAACCGCGAACGAGACCTGGTCGGCGATGATCGCGGCCAGTGTGGCGGCGTCCGTGTCTCCGGCGAGGCAGATCAGATCGAGGCCGCTCGATCCGGCGTTGGCCGCCATGCAGAGCTGGTCGAACGTGAGCGTTCCGGACTGAGTCGCTTCGGACAGCGAGGCGTCTTCCAGTACCGACAGCATGATGCGCGAGTAAGCTCCCGCCGCACACGACGCGAACGCGGAGCCGGCTCGAATGGCGTTCAACAACAGCACGAGAGCCGTTGCCGTGCCGGGCGCTCCGACTCGTTCGATGCCGAGCAACGGCAGCAGATCGACCACGCTGTCGTGCGGGCGCAGAGTCGGTGCGAGCGTCACGTCAATGCTGCCGAAGTCGGCTCCCAATCGCGCGGCGACTTCGCGCCCAACCAGCTCGGCGGTGCGAGTCGCCTGAAACACGGCGGTTTGAATCTCGGCCGCCAGCTCTGGCAGCGATGAGTCCGGGTGCGTCGCGAGTCTCTGTTCGAGGGCGTGCCGAATCGTGGCGGCGGCTCCCACGCCGACGTGAATCACCAGATCACCCCAGCCGTCGCCGAGACACGCGCCGGTCAGATGGGGATGACCCGTGGCATCGTTGGCCAGAATGGCGAGCTTCGCCGCCGCATCGCCATTGCGGTGCGCGGTGGCTTCGGCGGTCTGCTTCAAGGTCTGCGCGAGCAGCGAGATCGCGTCCATGTTCACGCCGCTTTCGGTGGTACCGACGTGAACGGCCGCGCGGACCCGATCGGTCAGCGACAGCGCGGCGGGGAGGCTGGCAATCAACTGCCTCGCACTGGCGGTCATGCCGTGTTGCACATCCGCCGCGAAGCCGCCGATGCGGTCGATGTGCAGGTTGGCGGCGGCTCCGTCCAGAGTCTTCGCGATGCTGACGAGATCGTCCGCGCCGAGTCCCTGAGCCACCCGGTCGATCGGCGTCACACACAGACGCCGCTGTAAAATCGGGACGCCAAACAACGACGAGACCTCGTCGCACACCGCCGCCAGCCGGCCCGCCTTCGAGACGATCCGCTGGTAGAGCGACTCACACAACACATGCAGGCTGCGGTCGTGGCAGTCGGAGATGTTGATCCCCAGCGTGATCGTGCGCACGTCGAGCGGCAACTGCCGCAGTTGCTGGAGGGCGGAGAAGAAACTGGTGCTGTGTTCCATGATCGGCGT
>JAYUFF010000056.1:0-2878 GCA_043738825.1 Schlesneria sp. | reverse complement strand
CTCCGTGACCGTGGCACCCCATTACCCGGATTCAACAAGGCGATGGCCCTGTCGCTCGGTTGCCCCGCGTTGCAGTCTCGCGGTAACGTAGCCGCCCTGCCGTTGTCGTTCTGTCTGAGGCAACGAACTCGATCCGCACCCTTCCCTTGTCCTACAGGAACCACACCGATGAAAAATTTGACTCGTTCACTCGCCGCGATCCTCGTCTGTGCGACGGCCTTCGCGCTGGGAGTTTCCGCCAATCAGCAGACCGCTCCCGAAACGAACTTCGCCTCCGAAACCATCGACATTGGCATGGTCGTCAGTGATCTCGACAAGTCGGTCAAGTTCTACAAGGACGCGCTCGGCTTCGAGGAATTGCCGGGCTTCAAGGTTCCGGGGCAGTTCGCGCTCGACACCGGCCTGTCGAACAAACTGGAACTCGACATCCACGTCCTCGTGCTCGGCAAGGGTGAGAAAGCGACCAAGCTGAAGCTGATGCAGTTCAAGACCTCACCCGGCGCGCGACTCGACAACACGTTCATTCACTCGTCCTACGGCTTCCGTTATCTGACGCTCTCCGTGAAGGACGTGAACGCCGCCGTCGCCAAGGCCGAGAAAGCCGGCGCGAAGCCGATCGCCAAATGCCCGGTCCCGCTCCCCGAAGGCTTTCCCACCGGAGTGGCCCTCGCCAACTACCGCGATCCCGACGGCAACCTCGTCGAACTCGTCGGATCGTGGAAGCAGTGAGGACAAGAGCAGGAAGCACGGCAGTCAAGGACAAGGACGTGCGCGACCCCTGTACGCACATGAACCTGTTCAACATGCCTGACAGATTTGTCTCCCATAACCATGTGAGCTACGTGGCTTGGCTTGACGCAAGTCTTTTGTTCCGTACACTCGCCGCCACGGTCCACTTGACTTCGCTGGCATTATCCAATGTGGGCACCACACCAACAGCGTGTGAAGGTCTGAAAGAATATGCCAAACATCAATCTCCCGAGGCTCCCGTCTGAGTTCGACGAATTCGGCGGGTGCGTCACTGTTGAAACGACGAATGCCTCGTTGGTTCAGTGGGTTCGCGCAAACTCACGAGAAAGAGCGGTCGCTCGCTTCAGTGATGGTGGCGAGCCGCGATGGCTTGTTGTGACCTTAGAGGCATGGGACGACCAAACCGCGCATTTGCATGTGGAGACAACGCGACAGAAGCCGCGTGTTCCAGATGAAGGGCTATCCAAAGCAGACGATCTGGTTGTTTTGATTTCAAGTTTTGTAGAAAAATCGTCCAGTGAGTCGCCAGTAATTTGTTCCTTGGTTCGCCTGCCAGTGCCGCGAGCCGAGATTCCACCATATGGAACAATCGGCAAACTACTGGGATTCACTCGCAAGGCGTATGGCGCTTCGCTTTCCTTGAACAGCGCAAGGCTCGACATTGATGACGATGTCTTCACTAAACTAGCCTTCAACTACCTTGAAGAGGACGAAATCGTCTATGTCGAACTGAGGGCTAGGACCGCAGTGCTCTTCGATAGCGATTACCTTGTCCGTCTTGTGGCGTTGATGCAAATCGGCGCGGATTGCTTTGTGTTTGAGAGAAGTTCCCGAGAGGTTTCCAGTGTCTAATGCAACCGCAATCGAGAAACGAATGGAACAGCACGCAGGGCGACCACAAACTCCGTGGAACCCCGCCGACGAGTGCATGGATCGCATTGTGCGCAATGTCAAAAAGACGCCACCTCTCTTGACGGTGGACATTCTTCAGAACAAGAGAATCGCTGGCCTTCAGCAAGAATTGTCTGACGTGCGAAAAATGTTAGACATGCTTTTGACGCTAGTTGATCCTGAGGATGTTCGCGCCGCATTTGAACTGAGGCAGGTCACTCCCAGCCACGAAGAGCTGATGGAACTTGCCGAGGAATGCGTTGTGCCACCCGAGCTACGCGGCATTCAGGAAGAGAACCCTTGGGAATAGACAGCGAGGTCGCAGGAAGTGACATCGTTGCGCCAAGGACAAATCATCTGGACACCGGTTCGGGATCCATTCGGAAATCCGCCTGCCAATCACCCGGTCATCATCATCAGTTCTGATGATGACAATAAGACGCACGACACAGTGGTTGGCGTGGTGGCGTCGCATACTTCCGCCATGATGAAGCCTCGCCCGGATGGCTGCATTGCGCTGCCGTTTCATCCGAACGGAAACTGCCTGACCGGCTTCCGAAAAGAGACCGTAGCCGTATGCAAGTGGATCGTATCAATACCCAGTGACGGACATGAAATTCGCGGCGAGGTTCCAAAGAGAGTCTTGATCGAAATCATGAAACAGATTGAAGAGATTCGGCAAGCATCAATCAAGGCGAAGGCATCCGCCAAAGTCGCGCCTCCCGCCTTTGATGAGCCAAATCAATAGTTGCCTTATGGATTGTCTCTCCCCCCCTCTCCTTGTCTTCCCCTCCCGCGTCGCATTGAAAGACAATCGTCGCTGATCAGTCATCCGTGCGTGCAGAAGTGGAAGCACACCTCGGCGGCCTGACGCAGTTGGTCGATGGCGATCCATTCATCCTTGGTGTGCGCCTGGGCGATGTTGCCGGGGCCGAAGACGACGGCGGGGACGTTGGCTTTTGCGATGCGTGAGGCGTGGGTGCCGTAGGGAACTCCGACGATCTGACGCGGGCCGACCACGGCCGTGATCGACCGGCTCAGTTGTTGAGCCAGTTCGCCGTTGAGTTCGTCTCCCAGCGGCGGGCTGGTGCAGTAGGGTTCGTCGTGGATCAGATCGAAGTCGAGCCGCTCCTTCAGATACGCGGCGATCTCGTCTCGCACGGCGAGGTTCTCTTCGCCGGGGATGACTCGCCGGTCGAGTTCGATCACGCAGGCATCGGGGACGACGTTGACGCTG
>JAYUFF010000055.1:0-2879 GCA_043738825.1 Schlesneria sp. | reverse complement strand
GTTGTCACGAGATAGTCGCGCAGCCCGACCAGTCCATCAACCTTGGTGCCATCAGGCAGCGTTGCGTGCGTGTCGATCGCGAGGCCACTCGCGTCCTTCTGGCGGAAGCGGCCGATGGCGTCGAAGTTTTCGAGGGCGAAGCCAAACGGATCGATCTTAGCGTGGCACTTGATGCACGCCTCATCAAGGCTGTGTCGTTCGATGAGTTGCCGTTCGGTCAGACCTTCGGGAACGGTGTCGGGAAGCTGCGGCACGTTCTTCGGTGGCTTCGGCAATTTCTCCCCGAGAACCACTTCGCTGAGCCAGTTGCCGCGCAGGATGGGACTGGTGCGCGACGCTCCCGACTGCTTGGACAGTGTCGTTGCCAGCGACAGGATTCCTCCGCGCGACGACTGCTTCACACCATCGACCCGTCGCCATTCCGGGCCTGTCACACCGGCGATGCCGTAGTGCTTCGCGAGTTTCTCGTTCAGGAACGCGTGGTCGGCGTCGAGAATGCTCAGGACCGAACCGTCCCTCTGGAACAGATCGGTGAAGAAGAGAAGCGACTCCTCGTACATGTCGCCTCGCAATTCGGCGAACTCGGGGAAGTGTTTTTCACTTTTCTCGTCGTGCGCATCGAAGTCATAGATGTGGAGCCACTGGCAGGCGAACTCGGTGGCCAGCCGCCGGGTGCGCGCGTCGGTCAGCATTCGCTTCGCCTGAGCCTTGAGGACATCCGGTTCATGCAAGCGACCGGAGGCGGCAGCCGCGCGCAGTTCGGTGTCGGGTTGAGACGACCAGAGGAAGTAACTCAATCGACTCGCGAGTTCGGAATCCGAGACTGGTGCCGCCGCCGTTCCGACCGGTGCGCGTTCGAGTCGATACAAGAACGCCGGCGCGATGAAGACTCGGGCGAGCGTGAACCGGAACGCCTCGTCGTGAGGCAGCTCTTGTTCGCGGAGCCTGCGATACAGGTCGCGTAGTTCGGTCGCTTCGGCGTCGGTCAGTGGACGACGATAAGCTTGCCCCGCGAAGTCGATCAGGGTCTCGATCTGCTTCGGCTCTGCGTCAAGCAACTCCTTGCGAAACGCGGCTGCGCGGTCGTTGATCGGCTTGCGCATCGGCTCGAACACCTTCGGGTCGGCATCTTGTGTCGCATACTCCATCAATTGCAGATAGGCATCGACGAGCGTCAGGGCATCGTGGCTGACGAAGTGCAGCTCGTTCCACAGCGTGTCGAGTTTTTGTTTCTGCGAGTCATCCAGCATCAGGCGCTGGAGGTGATCGTCCTCGCGGAAGAACAACGTCAGCGTGACGACTTCATCGACCGGCACGATCTTCGTGTAGCACAGCGCCGCCGGGAACCAGTTTCGGAATTCTGCGAACGATGCCTCGATGCGTTTCCGCGATTCGCTCCCCTCCCTGACGACAATCGGAGTCGCGTGCGACACGCCGCGATTGTTCGATGTCCACGGGCCGTTCGCGTTGGTCTCGACGGTCGCGGTCGGTCGCAAGCCAGAGGCGGACTCGGGCTTCGTGGTCAGCACCTGCAATTGTACGCTCCCTTCCTGACCGGTCTCGGCGTGCAACGTCCCTGCGACCACGAACTCCGTACCCGCGACGAGGTCCGCCGGGAAACGAACCTCGATCACCGACGGAGCTTGCACGCAGAGGCTCGCTGGTTCGAGGCCACTGCCGTTGGGATGCTTCCCGAACAGCGAAGGATCAAGCCCGATCATCGCGCTCGCAGCCTCTTTCTCCCCTCGCCCCGGCTCTGCGGGGAGAGGGGCCGGGGGTGAGGGGTTCTTCGAGACGCCAGTCCCTTCCTTCACTGCAAGGCTGCTCGGTGAAAACAACGGCCCACCGAGCGAAGTCAGTTGCTGATGCAGTTGAGCATCCGGCGAGTCCTTCGGCAGAGCCGCAGCTCCGCCCTGCAACAGCTTCTGTACCGCGTCGGCCAGCTTGGCCTTTTCATCGGCGTTCGCAGCGGCCTGCCAGCGTGCGAGCAGTGTGCCCGCCGGGATGACGTGGCCCGTCGAGCCGGTCGCCGGTTCGGAGTAGAAGTTCCAGACATCGGCATTTCCGTGCGAGTCCTGGTGAGGATTCCCGGCGAGAATGTCGGGCGACAGATCGCGCGCCATGTCCCATTCGCGCGTGCCGTCGTTCAGCTTCAGATCGATCGCCGTCAGATCGCACGAGTGATTGCCGTCGCGCGGATTGATCACGAGCGACACGGCATCTCCCGCCTGTACCGCGATCTTCTCCAACGGCCCGATTGGGATCACCTTCGCTCCCTGACTGATCCCCGCCGCCAGCCGCTGCCGCGTGTTGCCTCGACGCAATTCGAGCGACCACGCGACGCCGTTGCCACATTCGGGATGAGCATGCTGCACGCTCCCGCTGATCGTGAGCGTCGCCGCCGCCGGACTGCGCCAGCCGACCGCGACCGACAGCGTCGGAGTCGGATGGACCGCGATGCCGTGCGGCTTCATGTTGCCGGGAATGCGCACGTGCTGATCGGACGAGTTCGCGACCACACTGAGGGCATCATCGCCTACCCAGCCCTTGATGAAGTCGTAGTTCGCGCCGCTCTCCTGCTTGCGTGAGATCGGCGTTCCCAACTTCACCGGCCCGCCCGCACCGATGCCGAGATAGTCAAGCCACGCGGCGAGCGACTCCGACTCAACACCATGTTTCTGCGCGAGCAGCGCCGCATCGACCGGCCCCGTTGTCGCACTCGCCTCGGCCGCTGCGCCGAGACACTTCGCGGTACTCGCGAAGATTCGTTCACGTCGAGTGGCCAGTTCCTGAGTCACCGCGCGCACGTCGCGCAGCAATAAGTCGGGACGACCGGCAGCGACCAAACGCGGCCGTTCCCAAACGACAAAGTCCTGCTC
>JAYUFF010000054.1:0-7592 GCA_043738825.1 Schlesneria sp. | reverse complement strand
TCAGACTGAAGCAGTTGGCAGAGTGGGACCAGACGGACTTGAACCGTCACCGATCGGGTAAGAACCGAATGTGCTGCCGCTAACACCTTGATCCCGGAAAAAGTCAGGGGTCAGGAGACAGGGAACAGGCGTCAGCAAATCTCGGAACACGAGCGAGCCTGTTCCTCCTGACTCCTGAACCCTGTCTCCTGCCCACATGAGGTCGAGGGGACTCGAACCCCTGCCTGGCGGATTAAAAGTCCGCTGTGCTGCCGCTACACCACGACCTCGTTGATCGTGGTTGCGCTTGTTCCGATGAAGTCGCGTCATGTCGAAAGCCCTTTCATCTCAACTCGTCACACCAAATCGGGGAGGTCGGAATCGAACCGACTGCTTCGAGTGCCCAAGACTCGCGGACGACCGGTGTCCCTCACCCCGATGAATGAGCGGAGTGGAGAGACGAGAGTCCAGAGTCGAGAGCCTGAACTGTTTCAGGTCGCCTCTTTCTGGCTCTGGACTCTCAACTCTTCGCTCTCGACTCGTCAGTGACCCGTGTGGGATTCGAACCCAACCTAATCAGCGTGAAAGGCTGACAACCTCACCAGAAGTCGAACGGGCCGGCGTGGCCGGTTTGTGGCCGTCGAAGCAGGGGTTGAACAAATGGAAGTTGTTCGCGGCATGTTCGGTTTCTCAGGCAGGACACAAGTGGTCATTCCAATTGCCAACGTGAACCAACAGTGGGCCGGGAGGTGCTCGAACCCTCGTCCCCGAGTCTTCAGCTCGGTGCTACACCATCTCAGCTACCGGCCCGACGAATACAACCATTCCAGAAACAGGCGTTCCACGCTCGTGGCGGACGCTGCCAGCGTCCGTCTCAACCGTTGGTGCTGACGCTGGCAGCGTCAGCCACGAGGGCGAGAACTTGGGACGACCGAGAAACGAAACAGCCCGGTGTCCTGTTCGTGACACCGGGCTGCGGAAAGCTGCCGGAGGCCAGACGGCCGATGTCACGTGCGCAGGGGGTACGGATTCTGTTCGACGCTCGATCCGGTACATCCTTGATCGCTGCCGGGCTCAAGATTGAGCGGCAAGCGACCACCAAAATCGGGACGCACCGGTTGCACCTCGAACAGATTCGCCGAGTCGGCGAACGGTCCCATCCGGCTTGGTTTGCAACCGGACATCGGTCGTGAGGCCATCATGATTCTTAATCCTTGTCTGTCGTTCGCAACTCGACCGCATCGCCTTGAGTGTGGCGGGCGAGGAGACTCTCCTCAACCTCACCACGCGACGATCATTGCGGACTTCGTAAACAGAGAGACGCGCGATGCCCGGAAAATGTTCGCTTCAAAATGAAAGAAATCTTCGCGAGATCACATTCTCAAAGAGTACGACAGCGCACATTCGCATTGCCGACCCACTCGCTCCGAATGACGATTGAGTGGGCTACGTTTCACTCGACGCGAGCATCGCTGCGGTGCGAACGGCCTCGATGAAACCGCCGGCGTGCGCATGGCCCTGCCAGGCGATGTCGAACGCCGTGCCGTGGCTGGGGCTGGTGCGGACGATGGGCAGGCCGAGCGTCACGTTCACCGCCCGCTCGAACCCGATCAGCTTGAGCGCGATGTGCCCCTGATCGTGATACATCGCCGCGACGCCATCGAACTCGCCGTGAACCGCGCGACGAAGTAGAGCGTCAGCCGGGATCGGTCCCGTCGCAAGGACTCCCGCGCGGCGAGCAGACTCGACGGCAGGAGCGATCAGCGTCGCCTCCTCATCACCGAACAAGCCCTCCTCACCTGCGTGAGGATTCAGTGCACAGACGCCGACGCGCGGCGACTGGCAACCGATCCGTTTGAGGAAGCCATCAACGAGCCGGATCGTCTCTTCGATGTGTGAGATCGACAGCAAGCCGGGGACACTGCGAATCGACGTGTGCAGCGTGACGTGAGCGACGCCCAACCCGAACGGCCCGCGCAGCGGCTCGCCCGGCGGCAGGTAGAGCATCATCGCGAACTCGCGCACGCCGCATTCTTCGGCCAGAATTTCCGTGTGGCCGGGATAATCGAGGCCCGCCGCGTGCAGAGCCGCCTTGTTGAGCGGTGCGGTCGTGATCGCGTCGATCTCACCGCGCAGGGCCGCGCGCGTGGCCGCGACCAGATAATCGTAGGCCGCTCGTCCCGCACGCGCGTCAATGCGACCGACCGGGACGGAGGCCGCGTCGTCGTTCGAGGGGTTCCAGCAGGCGATGTCGTTCGTCGAATGACCCGACTCTGCGAGCGAACTCACATCGCGAACTGTCATGCTCAATCCGATCAACGCGATCGCGCGACGCAGCACGCCGGGATGCCCGACGACAACAGGGCGGCAGCAGTCGCGGAGCCGTTCGTCACCCAGCGATCGTGCGACGACTTCCGGGCCGATGCCCGCGACATCTCCCAGCGTCAGGGCGATGCGGGGACGGAGGTCTGTCATGGATAGACCTCGGTGTTGCGCAGTGGGATGCCGCGCCGATCCTTCTCGGACAGGATGTACGGTTCGACCATCGGCCATTCAATTTTCAGGGCCGGATCGTTCCAAAGCAGCGTTCGTTCGTCGGTTGGCTGGTAGTACTCGGTGCATTTGTAGCAGAAGTCGGCCGAGTCGCTCGTCACACAAAATCCGTGAGCGAACCCCGGCGGAATGTAGACCTGGCGGTGATTCGCTTCGCTGAGCACCGCACAGACCGCGCGGCCGAACGTGGGTGAGGAGCGTCGCAAATCGACGGCCACATCCACGACTTCGCCGCGCGTCACGAAGACCAGCTTGCCCTGCGGTTTGGCGAGTTGATAGTGCAGTCCGCGCAGTGTCCCCCGGCACGACCGCGAACAGTTGTCCTGCACGAAGTCGGCGTCGATGCCCGCCGCGAGATACCGCTCTCGCTGATAGCTCTCGAAAAAGAAGCCGCGCGCGTCGCCGAAGACCTTCGGCTCGACGATGAGCAATCCGGCGAGTTCGGTGGGGATCACGTTCATGTTGGGATGCGAAAGGAAGACAGAAGGTGGAAGCCCCCTCACCCTCACCCTCTCTCCGCAAGGCCGGGGCGAGGGGACAAGAGCGGAGCAGCTCAACTACATGTCTTGTTGCTGATTCTGGGCCACATCGTAACGGAGCGGTTCCATCGTGAACGAGGCCCGGCCTTGGGACAGGCTGCGGACAGCGGTCGAGTAGCCAAACATTTTTGACAGGGGTACCTCGGCAATGATGACCACCAGGTGACCGCGCAGCTCGGTGTTGATGATGTTTGCACGGCGCGAGTTCAAATCGGCGGAGACGTTCCCCACGAAGTCGCTCGGCGTGACGACCTCCAGCTTCATGATCGGTTCGAGCAGCGTAGTGCCCGCTTTTTGCAGCGCCTTGCCCATCGCATCGGACACGGCATGCCGGATGGCACTTTCCGTCGTTTCTCCCTCGCGGTAGTCGGCGTCCAGAGCGATGGCCCTGGTGTTGATGAGCTGATACCCCACCATGCCGCCTCCCTTCAGGCAGTCGTCCAGGGCCTGTTGGAAGACGTGAGCCAACTCGGCTGGCAGGGCACTGGGTTTCAGCTTGCTCGCAACAACCACGCCTGGTTCGTTCGGAGCGGGCTCCAAGGCAATCCTCACGGAGGCGAATTGACGCGTCCCTGCCGACTGGTGTTCAAAGCGACCTTCCATCTCGATCTTTGCGGAGACCGTCTCGCGATACGTGACGCGCGGTTTGTGGCTGCGCATCTTGATGTGGAAGTCGCGTTCCATCCGCTTGCCGATGATTTCCAGATGCAATTCGCCCATGCCGCTGACGATGGTCTGACCGGTCTCTTCACTGATCTTGGCCGTGAACGTCGGGTCTTGTTTGGACATCAGCTTCAGCGTCTCTTCCAGCTTCTTGCGGTCGGCACTGCTCTCCGGCTCGATCGCCATCGAAATGACCGTCTCGGGGAAGCGGATCGTTTCGAGCAGAATGCCGTGCAACGAATCGCACAACGTGTCGCCCGTCACGGCGTCCTTCGGACCGACCACGCCGACGATGTCGCCGGCGGAGGCTTCGTCCAGCTTCTCGCGCGAATCGGCCTGCATTCGCCAGAGCTGGCTGACGAGTTCCTTGTCCCCCGTGCGCGGGTTGAGCACGCGCGACCGGCTCTTCATCACGCCCGAGTAGATCCGGACGTAGTACAACTCGGAATGCTCATCGGCGTGAATCTTGAAGACGAGTCCGCAGAACGGCTCCTTGTCGGACGGCTTGCGGACTTCGGGCTTGTCAGCCTTTTTGGGGTTGGGGTTCTTTCCTTCAACCGGAGGAACATCGAGCGGACTCGGCAGGTAACGGACGACCGCGTCGAGAATCGGCTGCACGCCGATGTAGTCGAGCGACGAGCCGCACAGCACCGGCTGAAGCTGGTACGACACGACCGCCTTGCGCAGCACGCGGATGACCTGCTCGACGGGTAGGTCGCCCGTCGAGTCGTAGATGGCGAAGGCGTCGTCGTCGAGCAGCGCGATGGCGTCGATCAGCCGACCGTGCCATTCCTCGGCACGAAGCTGCTCGTCTTCCGGGATCGGCTGGACATCGATCTCGGTCCCCTGCGTCTCACTGTTGAAGTACAACGCCTTCATCTGGACGAGATCGATGATGCCGCGAAAGCCGGTCGGATTCGTGGCCGGTCCCGCACCGATCGGGATCGAGACTGCGACGGGATTCGCCCGCAGTCGTTCCGAAATCTGACCAAACACTCGTTCAAACCCCGCTCCGATCCGGTCCATCTTGTTGATGAAGCAGATCCGCGGCACGTGGTACTTGTCCGCCTGACGCCACACCGTTTCGCTCTGGGCCTCGACCCCTTCGACCGCGCTGAACACGACGACACCACCGTCGAGCACTCTCAAACTTCGTTCGACCTCGGCGGTGAAATCGACGTGGCCGGGCGTGTCGATGACGTTGATCGTGTGTCCCAGCCACTGACAGGAGATGGCGGCCGAGTAAATCGTGATGCCGCGTTTCGCCTCTTCGGGATCGAAGTCGGTGACAGTCGTGCCGTCATCGACATCCCCCATGCGATGCGTCTCGCCAGCATAGAAGAGGATGCGTTCGGTCGTCGTCGTCTTGCCGGCATCAATGTGAGCAATGATGCCGATGTTGCGAATCTGTTCGATGGCGGAGGTCATGGTTGGCTCAGGGCTGTGTGGCGAGGTCAAGAGCAAGAGGCAGAACCACGGATGACACAGATATCACGGATTTCACAGATCAGACGAAGACCAAAAGCTCTTCTCTTTTCCCGCTTCATCCGTGCCATCAGTGAAATCCGTGACATCTGTGGTCAGTTTTTTCTTCATCCGTTTGTGTCATCGTCTGGCTCTGAATTGCGCGCGGGACGACATGCAGTCGCGAACGGCTAGTACAAGTCAGGTAGGTTGCGTCCTCACCCCTTCGCGTACCGTCCGACCTTGTTGATCCGGCCGTGAATGTCGTTCAGGATCCAGTGGAAGGCAACGAGATGCACGGACTCGACCATCCCCATGTCATCCAGCGGGACGTGCAGGTTCTTTTTGCCGAGCGGCTTCAGTTTGCCGCCGTTGTAGCCGGTGATCCCCCACGTGACGAGGTCGTGCCGGTTGGCCCATTCGACGGCGTTGAGGATGTTGGGACTGTTGCCGCTGCCGCTGATGGCAATCAGGACATCGCCGGGCGAGGCGAAGTTTTTGAGTTGCTGGACAAAGACTTGATCGAACCCCTCGTCGTTGCCCCACGCGAGGATGTAGGGCGTGTTGTCGGTGAGGCTCAGAACCTTGAGCCGCTTCACACCGTCCTTCATGAAGTCCTTGCGATCGAGCGTGCTCTTGCCGAGGTCTTCGCAGAAATGCGAACAGTTCGAGCCGCTGCCGCCATTGCCGATCAGGAACACGAACCGACCCTGCTCGTAGGCCGAGTAGATGTCGTCCGCAAGGCCCTCGATCTGCGAGACATCGAGCGTTTCAAAGACCTCCGCACAGCGTTTGAGGTACTGAGTCGGGGTGAGTTGTGTACCGAGCATGAAGAGCCTTGGTGTTTTGTAGGATGGGCACTCCTGCCCGTCCGGCTGTTGAATTTCTGGCGAAGACAGGACGGGCAGGAGTGCCCATCCTACAACTCAAATTACCTCGCTGATTTCACCGCGATGACCTTGTCCAACTCTTCCTTCAGTCGTGGCAGGATCGCATCGTAGGGGAAGGCTCCCAGTTCGAGAGGCCCCTTCTTCAGATTGACGAAAGTCGGGCCGCACCACAGGCCGAGGTCGGCGTCGTCGGTTTCGCCGGGGCCGTTCACGCGGCAGCCCATCACGGCGATCGTGACGGCGTGATCCTTCGCATACGCAGTCATCTCCTTCACCTGCTGGGCGAGGTCAATGAACGCTTCGTTCTCGACGCGCGAACAACTCGGGCAACTGATGATGTTCAGCGTTGGCAGGCCATAGTCCACGAACGACCTCACACGACCGGCGGCGATGTCGGCGAGGATCTTGCGCCCGGCATCAATCTCTTCTGCCTTGCGCGAGTTCGGGACCGTCAGCGAAACTCGGATCGTGTCACCGACTCCCCGCGAGATCAGTTGCTCGAACGCCATCCGCGTCTTGATGATTCCGTCGGGCGGCATCCCGGCCTCGGTCACACCGAGATGCAGCGGAATGTCCGGCCGCTTGTCAGCGAAGCGTCGGTTCCCCTCGATCACCTTCTGCGGGTCCGAGTCCTTCAGCGAGACGCAGTACCGCGCGAAGCCGAGCGAGTCGAGAAAATCGCAGTGTTCCCAGGCACTCTCCAGCATTGGCGTGATCGAATCGGCGGGGTCGTACTTTTCCTTCTTGGCCGGATCGACCGAGCCGCAGTTCACGCCGACTCGCATCGCACAGTCATTGTCGCGGGCGACGTTCGCGAGATACTTCACCTTCTCCTGCCACGGCTTCTCGCGCTCGTGGTGGTAAAGGTGTCCGGGGTTGTACCGCAGCTTGTCAACGTGTGGCGCGACGACCTCGGCCAGCCGGTAGTTCTCTTGAAGATCGACAACCAGATTCGCCTTCGTCTGCTTGCGAATCTCGACCAGCGCGGCGGCGTCCTTGGTGCTGTCGACGGCCACGCGGACGACATCGGCTCCTGCGCGATAGAGGTCTTCAATCTGAGCGACCGTTGCGTCGATGTCCTGCGTGTGAGTCGCCGTCATGCTCTGCACGGCAATCGGATTCCCGGCCCCGATCGTGGCCGAACCAATCTTCACCGCGCGAGTCGGATTACGCCGAAGTTCCACAGTTTCCTCCCTGACAACGGTCGTGGGGTAGGTTTGTAACCTGCCCGTCCCGTCCATCCGCTGGTATTCGCACTCGGCACGGGCAGGTTACAAACCTACCCCACGAGTGCCGGTTCCGTCCGGATTGTAGAACGCCCATCAAAGGCCGTTCGCGGACGGGCGGCATTGTCGAAAGGAGCCTTCCGTTTGGCAAGCCGCATAGTGAAACGGCAGTGGGTCAGTTTGACGAAGGGCCAAGTGTGGCACGCCCTGAGTCCTCGAAGGGCGTGGAATCAGGCTGGGCGTGACTCTCACGCCCTTCGAGGACTCAGGGCGTGCCA
>JAYUFF010000053.1:0-7602 GCA_043738825.1 Schlesneria sp. | reverse complement strand
TCCTTTGGACTGCGGCAATTGATTGCCGCTTTCATTTCTCATGCTGCGGTCGGTTTGTGAAAGGGACTGTCACATCGGTGGTTTTCAAAAATGCTCCGGATCAGCAGAAAGGAAAGCGGTGATGAATTCCCGCACTCCAAACATGGCAAAAGTCGAGCTAATGAGCGGGATGCGTTTCGGAACCTCCGTGGTGCGGGACCAGCTTCACGGTTCGAGGCAGGCGTGTCGCCAGATCCTGGCGTCCGGTCAGGATCAGCAGCGTCCAGGTCGAGCGATCGCCTTGAAGGTTGGACAGCAACGGATCGAGCAGATCGTCCGGCAGTCGATCCAGCAGCCCGTCAATCACCAGCAGTTTGGGACGCCCCGCCACCGCTCGGGCGATCATGAGGCGAACCCGTTGCGACCCCGACAGCGGCGAGCCGTCGTACGTCAACTCGGTGCGCAGCCCGTTCGGAAGTTCGCCCAGTTCGTCGTCGAGACCAGCCGTGTGCAGGGCCTCACGAATCGCGGCGGCATCGACTTCGGTTCGGCCCAGATGAATGTTCGCCTCCAGCGTGCCCGCCAGAACTTCGACGCTGCGGATCAGCGCGACATGCCGACGCAGAACCTCCGGGGCCACCTCGCGGACATCGCAGCCGCCCAGCAGCACCATCCCATCGGTGGGCGGTTCGAGGCCGTACAGCATGTCGGCCAGATGGCTCTTCCCCGACCCGCTTTCTCCCAGCACGGCGACGTGCTGGCCAGCCTCGATGCGCAGGGAGAGGACATCGCCGTGGAAATGATCCGCTTCGTGAACCTCGTCCGACCACGGCAGCAACCGCACCGCACGCATCTCGGCCAGCGGAGTGTCGGGCAGCACGCGCAACGAGTGTCCTCCTCGTTCCAAGGGCAGATCGAACAAATGTCCGAGCTTGTCCATCGCCGCCATCAAATCGAAGAAGCCTTCGATGTGCTTGAAGAGCTTGGCGAACGATCCCACGATCATCGTCACGATCAGCTCGGCCGCGACCAACTGACCGAGCGTCAGTTGCTCGTGCATGACGAGGTAGCCGCCCAAAGCGAGCAACGTCGTCGTGGCCAGGGCTTGAATCGCGAACAGACTCAACATCTGACGCAGCAACACGCGGAAGTGACTGTGCCGCGCGGTCAGATATCCCGCCGTCAGTCGATCCGCACGAGCGAGCGCGAAGTCCGCTCCACCCGCCAGATGAAACGCGAGCGGACAACGGGCCACCTCTTGCAACCAGGCGACCACCCGGTACTTCTCGATCGACTCGCGAATGGCCGTCGCCGTTCCCCCGCGTCCCAGCACCAAGACCACGAACAGTAACAACGCCAGCAGCAACAGGTCGTAACCGAGCAAGAACGGGTGATAAAAGGCCAGCAGCGCCATGCCGATCACCGTGGTCAGCACCAGCGCCAGTCCATCCACCAGCAATCCGGCGACAACTTTCTGCACCGTCACGATTTCGAGAAACCGGTTGAAAAGTTCCGGGCCGTTCGCCTGACGCAACGCCCGATAATCGGTGCGCGGCAACCGCAGAGCCAGATCGGCCACCGTGCGGGCGAACAGCCGCTGTTGGATCAATTCCACGACGAACACGCTCAGAGCCTGCAACGCGCCCATGAAGCCGAGAAACAGCAACAGCATCAGCGACAGGACGATCATCGGCTGATAGAGCGTTCCAAACGTGACCGTCCTCACCAGTTGCTGGGCCGCAATCGGCACGGCCATCGCCAGCAGACCGACCACCAGACTGAGGACCAGCAGCACCCCGATGTCAGTCCGCTCGGGCCTCAGCATCTGCCAGAGACGGGCCAGCGGCGTCGGATGAGGCGCGTGCGAGTGACCCTCGTGATCCAGGCTGCTCGCTCCGACGGCGATCCAGTGGATGGCTCGTTGGCGATCGCCCTCGGCCACCAACTTTGCCAGCCTCTGCGGAGTCGTGTTCGATCCGGCAGCGGAAGATTCGCTCCAGCAATCCCGAACCCGTCCGCGAGCGCCTCGGGTGACAATCAGGAAGCGCCCGGAGACCGCGTGCCACGTCAGCAGCGTCACTCCCGAATCGGCCTGATCGAACGCCGCCTCCGCCGACGCAGTGAACTCGTCGATCCTCAATCCCACGGCCCGACCGGCATCAAGGAACCAGCGCGACCAGTGAGATTCCACCTCACCCGGCGTCGCCGCGACGGCTTCGTGGAACGCCCGCCGCAGTTCCGTCTGTTCCACGGCACTGTCCGTGGACCGCACCAGTTGCTCGAACGCTGTCGGCACCGGTTCCGGGTCCGTCTCTGTGAGTTCACCCGTCATTGCGTCGGCTTCCCGAGAGTGGAGTCATCTTGGTTGATTGTCACGCGGTGGGAGGTCAGCAGACACACTTGGCATCGACGGTGGCAGGCGATTTATCGTCCGTATTTTCCGCAGCCAAGTTGGGCTGTGGTTCGATGCGGTGCCGAGATGACACGGTAATCGAAATGACACTGAAAGGCTCCCAAATCGACGGCCCGCATCACAAACAACATGACGTGGAACAAACTCCACGCTGGCCACGACGTTTCCATGCCATTCATCCCGGTAGAAGAAAGTCTACACTTTCAGAAACTGACGACTCGATTGGTCATGGCGACTCCGCCCAGGGGCGTGGGGGGCACCCCCGGAACGGAGCCGCGCGGTGACGCAAGCGATTTGGATGACGGAGATGGATTACTCGTCGCGCGGTCCACCCGGCAGATCGATGCGGTGCCGCATCGACGGGTCGGAAGACTTCTGTTCGTACTCGGTGTTTTCGTGCGTCTGGCGAGGAGCGGGACGATCCGTCACCTCGATCAGGTCGATGACCTGACTGACACCGACCAGACGCTTGATGCATTCGACGGCGACCTGTCGCAGGTAGTACGTCGGTACTCGGCCTTGAACCAGGACCACGCCTCGCTCGACACTGAATTCCAACAACAGATGAGGCGTGTAGCCCTTCCGGTGAAGACAATCTCTCACCTGCTTCAGCAGACCAATGTCGAACGCCTCAGACAGTGGTTGATTCGTAAACTGCATCGCAACGTCTCCTCGCTGGGCTGCGAGTGATCCATCAGTCGTGCCCGGCCGTGGTGCGTGTTATTCCTATCCTATTCTTCAGCGGAGCTTGATCCTGCCCGCTCCGTATGGACTTCCCGTTCGGCCTCCAGCCAGAACCCGATCCCGCCTTCCTCCGGACACCCGGCCGCTTCCCATTTGTGGTGGGCGAGGACGCGAATCGCTGTTTCGCGGGCGTCGTCGGTCGGCTGGTCCGATTGGCATGCAGCAGCTTTGAACGACTGCTCGCCGGTCAGCGCGACGGTGGCACCGGGGTCGGCGATGGAATCGTCCGCCGAGTTCGCTCGGCTCGCCTCGCTACTGAGTATGGTCCTGTTCTTGGTCATGATCCCTCTTCCCCTTGGTTAATGCTCGTTACGGGTCGCATGTCCCAACGCGCAAGACACGCGCCGCTCCACCGCACCTCGCAATTCGCAATTCCGGCCCCACCGTAAGGGGTGCCGCGTCACAATTCGAAGTCGTTCGCAGAGTGCTCTCGCGATCGACTCCACAACTCTTTCCTGACAACGGCGACCTCATCGGGGGCCGTGATCCCCAGACGCACCTTGCCCCCACGGACCTCTAAGACCGTGACCACGACGTTGAGTCCCGGTAAGCAAATCTGTTCCCGAACCTTGCGACTGAGTACCAGCATGATCGTTCCTCCTTGAAAAAATGTTGGGACGCTCACATCGGGTCGTCTCGGTGACAACCTCAAGGCTCACCGATGACTCGCTCCGGCACGTTGTGAAACTCGCGCTGTCGTTCAAGCCACCGGGCCACCGACCGAGCCGCTCGTTCGACCGCGTTCGCCACGACCGCTTCCACCGACAAGCCCACATCTTCGACCAGAACCTCACCTTTCGGGATCAACGAGATTCGCAAGCGGCACACTTTGTCGGCCCCACCGCGAACCCCATTGATGTCCGACACGACCACCGCCACGCGACGAATCCGCGCGGTAAAGCGTCCCAACGCGAAATGCACTCGCCGGTCGATCCACGCGCGAGTCTCCGACTCGACCGGCACGTTCCGTTTCCGCAGTTCGATCAACATGATTTGTTCTCGCGTTGTGGGACGTTTGGCTTGTCCGACTTGCCTGACCGGCGAGCGGGAGCGTTCGCTCCGAGGTCTTGTGTGTCCATCGGGCCAAGGACTCACGTTCCTCGCCAGCCCGCGCTGGCCGCTCGCCTGTGTTTGAGTACGACGAAATATACGCAGCGGCATGAACTTCGACTAATTGAAACTCTGTCGTTGAATCATTGATAAATACGAAGTATCGTCCAAGCATGGACTGGCTCAACTATCACCATCTGCTCTACTTTTGGACCGTCGCTCGGGAAGGCACGATCGCCCGCGCCGGAGAGAAGTTGCATCTCGGCCAGCCGGCGATCAGCACGCAACTCCGACGGTTGGAACAGTCGCTCGGCCAAAAGTTGTTTCAGAAATCCGGCCGCAAATTGGAGCTGACTGAACAGGGCCGCATGGTCTACCGCTATGCCGATGAAATCTTCACGCTCGGTCGCGAACTGCTCGACACGGCCAAAGGCCGTCCGGTGGGCGGCCCGCTGAAACTGGTCGTGGGCATCGTCGAGGCACTGCCGAAATTGATCGCCAAGCGACTGCTCGAACCCGCGCTGCGGTTGCCTGAGACAGTGCGTCTGATCTGCCTGGAGGATTCGCTCGACCATTTGTTGTCGGAACTCGCGTTGAACTCCGTGGACCTCATCTTGTCCGACGCACCGGTCACATCGACGATGAAGGTCCGAGCCTTCAACCACTTGCTCGGAGAATCTTCCGTCTCGATCCTGGGTACGAAGGAACTCGCGAAGAAATACCGTCGCGGGTTTCCCGGTTCGCTGAATGGCGCTCCGATTCTGCTGCCCACGAGGCTCTCGTCGCTGCGACGTGAACTCGACCGGTGGCTCGATGCGAGCGACCTGCGCCCCCTCATCCGCGCCGAGTTCGACGACAGCGCTCTGCTGAAGGTCTTCGGCCAAGCGGGCGAGGGGCTGTTTCCCGTTCCGACCGTGATCGAGGCCGAAGTCCGCCAGCAATACCAAGTCGAAGTCGTCGGCCGCATCGACTCCATCCGCGAACAGTTCTACGCCATCTCCGGCGAGCGAAAACTAAAGCACCCCGCTGTCGTGGCAATCACAGAAACGGCGCGACAGGAAATCTTCCGTTGAGCGCCACGGCGGGGTAACACAACCAAGCGAAACGTAATGAGCGTGGCACGTCGAACGTTGCTGGCGGATCAAGCTGGGCCACGCCGCGAAGTCAACAAGAAGGAGCGACACCTGCCGTTGCGACGGGTTTTCGGTCGCGTGCCGAATTTGCTCGTCCGACTCAAGCCGTGTTTGATGATGAGTCCGCTCGCGGTCAGCACGTACTTGAACGTTTCATTCCCAGGCGTCGATGGCCTCTTGCAGCAGGTCTTCCGAGCCGGCCCAACCAACGAGTTTTTCGGAGGACGAGGCCGCTCCGACCAGTTCGAGCGTGGCCTCAATGTCATCACGCTGGGGAAGCGATGGAGCGGACGCAGCGGGTTCGACTTCGGTGGCCAGTTCGATCAGTGATGGCTGCTGCAGCAGCAGGTCGAGCTTCTGACGAAACTCGTCCCGCGAGAAGGCGGTCTTGATGATGTAGTCGTCGGCCCCGGCCTGGATCGCGGCCAGTACGGTTTCGCGGCTGGCATCCGAGGTCAGCACGATGACCTTCACATGGGCGAGGGCCGGGTGCGAGCGAAACGCCTTCAACGTCTTGATGCCATCCCAACCAGGCATCTGAATGTCGAGGACCGCCGCGTCGGGCACGTGATCGAGTGCCCGGTAGAAACCATCGGCTCCATCGGACGCGACCGTGACGGTGAAGTCGTGACGCAGCACGCTGACCATCAGGCTGCGAAACAACGGATCGTCATCGACGACCAGAATCTGTCGTCGATGCTCGGGCGGCTGATCGCTGATGTGGCCGGTAACGCTAATCATTTGGAAGGTGGCTCGCCCGTTAGCTGCTTGATTGAGGCTGTTGACGGTATCGACGAAACCAGCAACAAGCCCGGCGCGTCTCGCTCGGGAACCATAGGTTGCGAAATGGACACGTGTGATTCGCGTGTTGCCAACCGGCAACATTTTCGGCGGCCTGCCGAGCGCCGTCGGCAGAGTCCGCATTTTCGGCGTGCGGCAAACAACCGGTGAGACCCTCAGTATGGCATTGAACAGTACAAGCCATTGCGGTCGGCGTCCGAGCGAATTAGCCCGGTTTCGTCACGCCCATATTGAAGCCTGAAGCGCAAGCGAAGGAGCAATTTTGCAGTTACCTTCGCTTGCGCTTCAGGCTTCGATACGAGAGGCGTTGGAAATGCGGGCTACTTGCTGGGCAGGCGAATCGTTCCGTCCCAGTCTGCGGGAGCGGTGCGGTTGTGCAGGACGATGTGCTGCATCAGAAAGTCTTGAGCGCGGTCGCTGGCGGGCATGCCGTGGAGCGACCGGTACGCCTGGTCCCAGCGTCCTGCAATGAAGTGCTCCACGCCGCGTTCGTATTCGGCCACATGGTGGTCGGTCAGTTCGGGGTACTCCGCCTCGGAAGGCAGCAACTCACTGACGACGACGGGGGTTTCCATGCCAAAGGGAAGCAGGCGTGCCAGCCGGCGCAGTCGTCCCTCGTCGAGAGTCAGTCGCGACCGGACGATGCTGGCCGTCGCTTCGTCGAGCACGATGGGGACTCGCAACTGCTTGGTCATGCTTTCCAGACGGCTCGCCAGGTTGACGACCGGGCCGAAGACCGTGACCTTCACCTGTTCGGCCGTTCCAATTTTTCCGGCCACGGCGCGGCCATGCGCGATTCCGATCCCCATCGCGAAGTCGGCGAGCGGATGATTCTTCATCGCGGCGGCCTTCGAGAAGGCGGCTCGAATTCCGAGCGCGGCCCGGCACGCATGCACCGCCGCATCGGGCGAGGGGAACGGCCAGCCCCAGAAGCCGAGTGTCGCGTCCCCCTGGAAGTCACCGGTGACGCCGCCATGCTCCAGGATGTGATGCGTCATCACGCCGAGTGCCCGGCTGACTCGTTCGAGCAGCCCGAGCAAGTCGCCCGCTTCGTGTTCGGCACGCTGGCTGAAGCCGCGCAGGTCGCAGAACATGACGGTCACGTCGCACTCACTCGGTTCGAGCAGCGTCGTGTCGAGTTCGTCTCCGAGTGCGGCCAGGACGGGCGGCGCGAAGAACTGCCGCAGCCCGGCCTTCTGCCGCTCGAAGCGCCGCGCGCGGACGACCGCTCCGATGATCTCGGCCACCAGTTCGGTGAACTTCACGTCCGCTTCCAGTTGCAGTGCGTCGGACAGCGTCGTCCCCGGCACGAAGGTCTGGCCCATGCGCCCGGCGACGTAGATCCCGGTTGGCTCGGACGACAGTCCCGGAACCGGCGTGCAATAGGCCCAGTCGAACTCCTGCATCAGCGATTGATCGTGTTTCTGCGGCGCGTTGGTCTCCCAGATGTGCAGGACGCTGGTGTGACGGCGTTCGAGGGCT
>JAYUFF010000052.1:0-2884 GCA_043738825.1 Schlesneria sp. | reverse complement strand
GGCCACGCAAAGCCGTGACCGTGGCACCCCAAGTCAAGCCGTTTCGTTCCGAGCAACCTCTGAGACGCCGATGCCACACCCTTATTTGTTCCGGCTGGATGAGCGGGTCTCGCGCGGCCTGTCGCACTGGGATCCGGCACACCGCGAGCGGCACCGGGCGTTCATCCTCACTCAGCAAAATGGGGACGGAGGATTTGGAGGACGCGGTCTTCCGGCCGAGGATGCGCACTCCGAGCCGGAGGGGCGCGAGTCGGATCTCTATTACACGGCCTTCGCGATTCGGGCGCTGTCGGCGCTGCGGGCCTTCGCGCCCGAAGACGCGCGGCGAGTCGCATCGTTTCTCGACGCCTCTCGCCACCACGAGACGAGCGTGATCGACGTGGTTAGTTGGCTCTACTCGGCCCTGATGGTTCAGGCATCGGCGGGGATCGACCTGCTGGCGCAGGCGGAGGCCAATTGGCCGGAGCGGCTCGCGGCGATCATGGAGGGTTTCCGCACGGTCGATGGGGGCTATGCCAAGACTCACGAAGGGGCGCTCGGCAGCACGTACCATTCGTTTCTCGTGGCCCTCTGCTACGAACTGATTGGGCAGACGTTGCCTTCACCGGATCGTTTGGTGAGCTTCATCCGAGACCGTCAGCGGGACGATGGCGGGTTCGTCGAGATCGCGCCGATGAAGCGGAGCGGCACGAATCCGACGGCGGCGGCGGTTGCCGTGCTGACGCTCCATTCGTCGATCGGCAAGAACCTGCGCGAGGATGTCGTGGCCTACCTGCGAGACGTGCGCGGCGACGAGGGCGGCTTTCAGGCCAACACCCGCATCCCGTTTGCCGACACGCTCTCGACGTTTACGGGCTACCTCACCTGCCTCGATCTCGAAATGCGGGATGTCGTCGATCCGCGACGCATCGAGCAATTCGTCCTCTCGCTCGAACAGCCGCAGGGAGGTTTTCGAGCCGCCAGTTGGGATCAGGCCACGGATGTGGAATACACGTTCTATGCACTTGGAACTTTGGGACTATTGTGGAGTGAACGTGTACCGGTCGGCGGAGCGACCGGCCTACCGTAGTCCAGTCGCTCCGCCGACTGGACCCGTGAAGCCACGCCGTCCATTTTGAGATCGACGCGTTGAAACCGAACTGGTACGTCTCGTGGTAGACTCTCCCAGGCGACCCGCCCGAAATCCGGCTTGTCGAAAAGCCGGACTTCTCTCCCGAGTGAGTCCCTCCGGAGAGAAGTCCGGCTAACAAAGCTAAGCCGGACTTCACGTCCCATTCACACTCTCACGGCAGGCGATAGGAATTTCAGGATGAGTCTTTCTCAGAAACTGCTGACCACCGGATTGGCCTGTTCGGTATTCGGCATCGCGGCGTTGGTCGTTCGGGCACAGTCGGGTGACACTGCGGCGAAGAAGTCGGGCGCGGCGGCGTTTTCGCTGGCCGACCGATTCAAGGAACTCGACAAGAACAGCGACGGCAAGCTGTCGCGCGAGGAACTTGGTCCCGCGCTGTTCGAGTTCCTCAATGCCAACGGCGACGATTCGGTGACGCTCGACGAAGCGCGCGAGGTCATCCGCGAGAAGGGACTCGACGCGCTGCAACAGGTCGCACAGCGACCAGCCGCGAAGCACGTTGCCGCGAAAAATGAGACGAAGCCCGGCGCGACGGTCGCCGATGATTCGCTCCGTCAGGGACCGCAACGCCTCACGGCGGGAGACCACGGCGTTGGGAGAATGATCCCAGATCTCAAACTCACCGGTCTCGACGGCCAGTCGTTCAAACTGAGCGACTTAAAAGATCGCCGAGCGGTGGTGATCGCGTTCACCAACATAAGCTGCCCGATCTGCAAGAAGTACGCGCCGACACTCGCTGCGCTGGAGAAGCAGTTCGCTGGGAAGGAAGTGGCGTTTGTCTTCGTCAACCCGACCGCCAGCGACAAGCCGGACGACATTCGAGCGGCGATCAAGACGCAGGGCTTCGCCGGTCACTACGTGCGCGACAACGACGGAGCCGTGGCCTCCTCGCTGGGGGCGACTCACACGACCGACGCCATCGTGCTCGATGCCAAGCGAACGGTGATCTATCGCGGCGCGGTCGATGACCAGTACGGATTCGGCTACTCGAAGGAGACGCCTCGCGCGACGTACCTCATCAATGCGATTGAGGCCGCGCTCGCGAACGAGCGTCCCAACGTCGCGGCCACCTCGGCTCCCGGCTGTCCGCTCGATTTTGCAGATCGTAGGTTGGGCACTCCTGCCCGGCCGGCTGAAGGAGACGAACCGACGGACGGGACGGGCAAGAGTGCCCATCCTCCAATCACGTACCACAACCGCATCTCGCGCATCGCGCAGAACCACTGTCTGAAGTGTCATCGCGACGGGGGCGTCGCGCCGTTCGCGCTCTCAACCTACGATGAGGTGTCCGGGCAGAGCGGCTCGATTCGTCGAGTCATCGAGAAGGGGATCATGCCGCCGTGGTTTGCGGCTCCACCGACGAAGGGCGAAGTCAGTCCGTTCGCGAACGATTGCTCACTGGCCGAGTCAGAGAAGACTGATTTGCTCGCGTGGTTGAATGGAGGCAAACCGGTCGGCGATCCGCAGGACGCTCCCATTCCACGATCATTTGCGAGCGGTTGGCAGATCGGCAAACCGGACCACATCGTTCAGTTGCCGTCTCCAATCGCGGTGAAGGCGACCGGCACGATGCCCTACCAGAACGTCATCGTCGAGTCGGGGCTGACCGAGACCAAGTACGTGAAGGCTGTCGAAGTGAAACCGACCGCGTGTGAGGTCGTGCATCACGTACTCGTCTTCGTCCTGCCTCCCGCCAAACGCGGCGAGGGCGCGACGGGCAAGACCGAGGCAGACGGCGA
Source organism: Schlesneria sp. (assembly GCA_043738825.1). GTDB lineage: Bacteria > Planctomycetota > Planctomycetia > Planctomycetales > Planctomycetaceae > Schlesneria. Next base: position 13 of record JAYUFF010000052.1, on the reverse strand, counting down.
AGAGGACGAGACG
>JAYUFF010000051.1:0-2887 GCA_043738825.1 Schlesneria sp. | reverse complement strand
CGCCTGTTGGAGTTCGTCGAAGTTCCGACACGCACGAACCGCAATCTGGGGATCGGCACAGACCTCTCGATCGCTCGCGTACCGGGACGGATGAACTTGAACATGCTCCGGTTTGCCGACAACTGCGCCGCGCTGTTGGATGACTCACGCAACGTCACGCTCAAGATTGACGGGACCGATATGAGCAACTCTGCGTACCATCAAGTCGATGCCGACGCGGGCGAGTTGTACGACCAGTTTGATGGAACGAACCGCGACTGGTGGTCGCAGTTCCTGAAGAGTCGCGATGTGATCGATCCGTATTGGATGGGCACAGTCCAAGTGCCGTTGCCGGGTCTGCCTGGATCGAAACCGTTCCGCAGTTTGGCCGACGTGGGATACACCACTAACACGAGTGCGCCGGGCGTGAAGCACGCCAGCGTGGAAGACACCATCCTCCGCAGCCTGCCCACGGACAAGACGACGTATCCAGACCCGATGGCTCCTTCGGATTCCAGACGCCGTTTGTTGGAGGTCGGCACTGCCGGAGATCACACGGGCGGCACGGTCGATCCCTTCATTCGTAATCGTCTGCTGTCGAAGATCGCGGGCAACACGACGACCCGCAGCAACTGCTTCGCGATTTTCATCTCGGTCAAGTATTTTCAAGCGGCCGAAGACAACGTCACGAATCCTGCCGTTCCTGCCGTTCGGATTGGCGGGCCGTTCAACGGCAAGCCGGAACCCGAACACCGTGGCTTCTTCATCGTGGATCGCTCGAAACTCCAGAAAGGGCAGACCTCTGGCGGGACCAGATATGACTTCCGCGACTTCGTTGAATACCGCAAGACGTTGGCGACCCAGTAGTCGATATCCTGACCGTCAAACCAGTATCAAACGCCACCACTCGAGACGTGGGTCGCTTAATGGAAGGCCAGCGTTGGAGCATCGTGGGTTCTTCGTGATGGATCGGTCGAGGCTGGAAAAGGGTGCGAATGCTGGGGTGGCGAGCGATGATTTCCGAGCCTGCGTTGATTACCGACGTATCATCCAGACTCAGTGAGGCAAAATACATCGCGGGCGGCGAGGAGCATCGGCTGGTGACGTGGTGGACCTCGGATGATCAAAAACTCGGGTGGTCATAGGTTTTCTGGCTGGATTGCAGTGGTTTTGGTAACTTGTCTCGCCGGGAAGATTGGTGGCGGCAAAGAAACGTTTGGCGTGGTACGCTAACTGCCAAGTGAGAGTTTCATCGAGAATGAATAAGGGGACATTTCAAAACTAGCCCGACGCGCGAGCGAGGGCTTTGAGTGGATCGACGGTTCAGCCCTCGCTTGCGCGTCGGGCTAGTCATTCGGTTGCCAAATCGAGTTTTGAAATGTGTTCCAACGCAGATGAGTGAATGTAAGCGCATGAGTGAATGTAAACTGCCCATCCCGTGAGATTCAGGTTGCGGCCCCGTGGGGGCCGCAACGCCTCAAACAAACCCGTCCCAGTCCAGACAATTGTCAGGCCCTTTTCGGAGACCGCAGATCATGACTCGAACCCGCATCACTTCCGCTGGCCGCTCGCGACGCGGCTTCACCCTGATCGAACTGCTGGTGGTGATCTCGATCATCGCCGTGCTGGCCTCGCTGATCGCTCCGGCCGTTCAATCGGCTCGTCGCGCGGCCAGAAAGCTGGAATGCCTGAACAACATCCGGCAGGTCGGGATTGCAATGCAAAACTTCGCTTCCAGCAACAACGGCCAGTTGCCCAGCTTGGTTGGAAACATTACGTTCGCCAACTCTGCGGCGACGCCTGTGACGGTGACCCTTCAGGCGGGTTGGCCGATTCAGATCTTGCCCGCGATGGATGGTTCCGCCGTGGTCAAGAATTTGAAGGCGAATGCCACGCAGGCCGGTGGATTCAATGTTGGGGCTGGCGGTTCAGAGCGAGTGTATTTCAAGGGCTTTACTTGTCCGGATGACGTTAGTTCCGACAAGGTCGCGGGTGGCTTGAGTTACGTAGTGAACATGGGGCTGGTTTCGAGCACGATCTGGACAACATATGCTGGTGGCTCGAATGACGTAACATCCTTCTCAGCCACATTTGCAGCCACCGGAGATATCACGAGCGACGCTACATACCATCACGCTGGTCTCATCAGTTGGGATGGTAACAGTACTATTGGTAGTTCCCTCGATCAGGCGGTCAACCTCGCGAGCGGTGTCTTCCAACGCGATCTGACGGGGTATACCGGTGCCAATTCGACCTCAATGTCCCTCGACTATGTTGGTACCGGAGATGGGACAACGAACACATTGATGCTGTCCGAGAATCTTCAGTCAGGCGATTGGTGGGATACGTCCGCGAACCGGCTTGGGTTTGGAATTCGAGTGCCTGTCACTTCAAACCAGCCTACCTATGGCGCTGCGGGAACGAACTTGAGTACCGCGCAGCCTCTGAGGACGAATGGGACTGCGTTTGCGACACTGACACCCGATCCTTGGGCCATCAATCGAAACTTGGCAGCCGGTGTGGGGACTGCTCCGCGTCCAAGCTCTCAACATGCGAATGGCGTCAACGCGATCTTCTGCGATGGCTCCGGCCGGTTCCTGAGCGAGAACATGGACAAGACCACGTACTCGAAGTTGGCGACTTCCAACGGCGTGACCTATGGTGAGACAACGTTGGACGCAAGCTACTGAGTTCGGTCGCTTCAAGACTGTATTGTCTCTGAGAATTGTGGACGCCCGGCGGATTCTGACGAGTCCGCCGGGCGTTCTTGTTTGTATTGGCCCTGCGACTCATTTTCGGCCGCTTGGTAGTAGCCCTGTCGCTCCGAGCCTGTGAATCAATTGATCTTTAGCAGAGGTTAAAAATCAAAAACGGATCGTGATAGAAGTTTTGGAAGTTTCGTTTTTCG
>JAYUFF010000050.1:0-7618 GCA_043738825.1 Schlesneria sp. | reverse complement strand
TGCTCTACCACCGCGTGCTGGCTCGCGAACCAACATCTGAGGAGCGCGAACTGGCGCTGCGATACCTAGGCGAGGCCCTGACGACTCACACCGAGAAGTTGACGCCTTGGGACCGACTGGCTCAAGTGCTGCTGCTGACGAACGAGTTTTTGTTTGTCGACTGAGACGTTATGGTGGTGCGGGTTTTGGCGGGTTTGGATCAAGACCCATCACGGTCGCGCGCGACTCGGGCCGGATTGGAAATCGCTTTCGCTGGAAATCGCCGTCATTCGCAAGAGGAAGGCAACACAGATGGCAACCGCCTTGCAGCAATCGCTCGTCACAGTGAAAGAATTCGAGACGATGGTCTTCGAGTTTCCCACCGATCTGATTCAAGGGGAGGTTGTTCCGATGCCACCACCGGGCGGAGTTCATGGCCGTGTTTGTCTGAACGTGGGCTACGTCTTGGAGACGTGGTCGAGAGCGTCTGGCCTAGGCACCGTGACGGCGAACGATTCCGCTGTCGTCACGGAACGCGATCCCGATTCCGTGCGAGGCTGCGATGTGATGTTCACTCGCTGGGAAAAACTGCCGGATCGAATGTTGCCTCACGGGGCATTTCAAATGCCCCCGGACCTCGTCGTGGAAGTGCAATCGCCATCGGATCGCTGGCGGGACATCCTGGCCAAGGTGGGCGAGTATCTGGATGTTGGCGTGACCGAAGTCTGGATCGTGGACCCCGGCGATCGAACCGTCGATATCTTTCGCAACGACCGAAAACAGATTCGTCTGTTGAGCGACCAGATGCTGTCGAGCGAGGATGTCCTTCCGGGATTTGAATGCGCTGTCAGCGAGTTCTTCCGGCACGTGTGAGAAGGTGAGACGACTCGATGAACAGGCTTCAACAGTTGCAAACCATGCCCTCAACGCGGCGCGAGTTCCTGTCGCGCTCGGGGACGGGCTTGGGATCGCTCGGCTTGGCAAGTCTCTTCACAGAAGGAACTCGCCCGGCCCACGCTGCATCGGCGGGTACGTCGCCGATGGTCGCTCACGCTCCGCAGTTTGCGGGGAAGGCGAAACACGTCATTCATATCTTTCTGAACGGCGGGCCGTCGCACGTCGATACGTTCGATCCGAAGCCGTCACTGACGAAGTACCACGGACAGACGCTGCCGACGACCAACCTGCCGACCGAACGCAAGACCGGGGCCGCGCTGGGGTCTCCGTACAAGTTCGCAAAGTACGGCCAAAGCGGCATCGAGGTGAGCGAACTCTTCCAGCACACGGCCAAGCACATCGACGACATCTGTGTGATTCGGTCGATGCACGCGGAGGTGCCCAACCACGAGCCGTCACTCATGCTGATGAACTGCGGTGACGGGCGACTCGTGCGACCCAGTTTCGGGTCATGGGTCACGTATGGACTGGGGACCGAGAATCAGAACTTGCCCGGCTTCATCGCGATGTGCCCGAACGGCCTGCCGATCACGGGGACTCAGAACTGGCGAGCGGCCTTCCTGCCCGGTGTCTTTCAGGGAACGCACATCGACACCAAGCACACTCAGGTCGAGCGGCTGATCGAGAACATTCGCAACGACCAGATCGGACACGGCGAACAGCGGCGGCAACTCAATCTGTTGCAGGAACTGAACCGCCGTCATGCCGATCGCCGCGCCAACGAAGCCCCGCTCGAAGCCCGCATCCATTCGTTCGAGCTGGCCTACCGCATGCAGATGGAGGCGACCGACGCCTTCGACATTCAGCAGGAACCGAAGCACGTCCTCGAAGCCTACGGATCGAGCGTCCAAGCGCGGCAGCTCCTGATCGCGAGACGCCTCATCGAGCGCGGCGTACGGTTCGTGCAGCTCTGGCACGGCGAAGGCCAGCCGTGGGACAACCACGACGACCTCGAAGTGAATCATCGCCGCCTGGCGGGTGAGTGCGACAAGGCGATCGGCGCGCTGCTTGGAGACTTGAAGGAGCGCGGGCTGCTCGATGAGACGCTCGTGTTGTGGGGCGGCGAATTCGGTCGCACTCCAACCGTAGAACTCCCCACGCCGGGATCGAACGCGGGAAAGATCAACGGCCGCGATCACAATCACCACGGCTTCACTTGCTGGCTGGCGGGCGGCGGCGTGAAGGGAGGCCAAGTCCACGGAGCGACCGACGAGTTCGGTTTCGCTGCGGTCGAAAACAAGGTCGCCGTTCACGATCTCCACGCGACGATGCTCCACCTGCTTGGCTTCGATCACGAGAAGCTGACGTACCGCTACGCCGGTCGCGACTTCCGCCTCACCGACGTGCATGGTCGAGTCGTGCAGGAACTGCTCGCCTGAGGGGACTCAACTCAGGGGGCTGCGGGCGCCGCGGTTCTCGTTCTGCCGCAATGCTCCTCTCCACGACACTGTCAGTCGTACCGATTAGTTCGATTGTCCGGCCTTCGTAAGAAATGTTGGTTGCGGAAACGCAACAGAATCTTCTCAGAAGTCGGTCAGGAGACTACGCTGACTCGGACTATTGACCGTTGTGTTTGTCTGAACTGCTGGAGGGCCACTCTGCAAGCTTCGGCTACGCTGTCTTTCATGGATGTGACAGCCCCTTCGTGGGAGACTTGGTGTGCGAACCGAACATCAGAGAATTGGCGGTGCCCTTGATTCGCTCACGCGCGGCATCTTCCCGTTCTTTGAGCGTGAGATGCAGGCCATCCACGGGGACCAGTGGGAAGAGGTGGCTCGCGCCAGCATGCGCGGACAGTGGTCCAGCGCGTCGCAGAACAACGGCTGGGACGCACATGCCATCCTGACCGTGATGTGGGAGCATTGGAACAACGTCTTCCGGTACAAGCTGGGGATGTCCGAGCGAAGCCTCGTCAGCGAACTGCGTGAGTTCCGCAACCGTTGGGCGCATCAGGCCGACTTCTCCGAGGACGACAGCTACCGAGTCCTCGACAGTACGCAGCGACTGCTTTTGGCGATCGGCGCACTGAAGGAGGCCGATGAAATCGAAGAGCGAAAGCTCGATGTGCTCCGCAGCAAACTGGGCCGCCGTGTGAATGAAGAACTGGCCCGCGTGAGATTCAACCGGGCGCGCATGACTGATGTCGTGCTCTATGCCGTCTGCTGTGCGGCCATCAGCGCGACAACCTTCCTCATGTTGGGTGCCGCTCACCTGGTGCCGGTCCTGGTGATGATCGGCTTCACGGTGTTTGCGTTCGGCTTCTTCATCTACCAGCGCGTGACGGCCTCGACGCCCGTCTACGGCGTCCACGAATGCCCGAAGTGCAGCAAGGTTGTCTACAGCGAAGTCTGCCCGTACTGCGATCCGCCAATGCGCTCCTCGACGATCATCAAGGGAAGTTCGGCTCTGCGGTTCCCGCCCTTCCGTGATACGACCGCCGAAGTGAATCGCTGACCGCCGAGAGACTCGACCGCACGCAGCTCGGATCAACCCGTGCTCCGCTCCGAAATGTGCGACCTGACCCGGAACCCGCAGTCGGATTCGGAACGTCGGCAGCTCACCTGATTGTGAATTCTCCGGAAGCGCCGTTGACGGAAGTTGGCTCAATTGTGAATATCGGATGAAGACTTGGTGAAGAATTGCGTTGAGCGTGTTCTTCCGAGTCATCGACAGATTCTGACATCCGTGGAGGAAATCATGGCGAATCAAAACTGGAAGCTGTGGCTGGTCCCATTCGGTTTGTGGGGCCTGTATGTCTGCTGGTACAGCGGCTACCAATCGGGTTACGCCGACGGACACGAAACGGCGTGGAGCATGTCGCGGCCCAGTCTCATCATGGCAGCCACGGAACCTCCGATGGAGTTCGCCGAAAACGAATCTTCCGAAGAGGCGGGTGTCGTCAACCGATGAACTTGGCTGCGGTGACTGAGCGAAACGAATTCCCAGGCTCAGTCGCACCGCCTATTTCATCGCGCCGAGTACTTCGAGTTTGCCTTCGGCCGTTCGGCGTAGAACCGCTTTGACGTGCGGATCGACGATCAGCAAATCGGTCCCCTGCCACGCCAGACCCACGGGATTCTTGAGCGGTTCGCCCGCGATGAGTGCCACTGGCGCGGCTTTCCCCTCCACCTTCCAAATCGTCTTGGCATAGCCGTCCGCGATGTAGGCCTCGCCACTCGGGCCGAGTACCACATGGTGTGAGAACTGGAACGGACGACCTTCGACCAGCACTTCGCGTTCTTTGCCATCGGCCGACAGTCGGATGACGGCATTCTTGCCGTGGCACACCGCAATCAAGCGGCCTTCCGTGTCGATGGTTAGTCCGCGCGTGGCGGCCAGTTCCGCGACCTCGCTCGGTTCTCCACCCTCCGCCGGAATCTTGACGATCCGCTGAATCTCAATGTCCGAGGCATAGATCGTTCCGTCCTTCGCGACGGCCAGCGCCATCGGGATCCCAACGTTTCCCTTCGTGAGCGGTTGCGGTTGCCCCGCGTCATCGAAGCGATAGATCTCGCGCGTGGCCGAGTCACCCGCCAGCAGTTTTCCCTGATGGTCGATCGCCAGACAGCGGACGGCGTTCAGCGGCGTGCGAAATTTCTTCGAGCCTTGGAAATAGACCGACCACTTGTTGTCGGCAAACTTCCAGACGCCGGGCAGATCGCGATCGGCGACATACACCACGCCATCGGTTCCCACGGCGGCGGCCAACGGATACTTCATCCCCTCTTCCGCCGAGGCGACAGGGACCAGCAACAGCCAGCCGAGCAACACGCACACGACGGCCATTGCGCGGCCAACTCGAACCATGCCACGGACGCCATCGCTGCCGACACCATCGAGCGGAGAGTTCATGACTCGACTTTCGCGAACTAGGATTGAGAGAACAAACACGGAGAAAAACGAACACGGAGAGAAACGAACAAACCCGGCCGAAGAAAGCCGGGTCTGGGGGGAACCAATCGAAAAGCGGGTGAGGGGAATCGAACCCCCGCTTAAAGCTTGGGAAGCTTTCGTTCTACCATTGAACCACACCCGCGAGACGGCGGTAAAACTACCCGCCACTTGCTCGGTGGTCAAGCAGCGAGAGCTGCTGTCGGCTGGCGATGACTCGCCCGCCGCGCCTTTCACAAGCGAGCAGGCATGTTTTGCCGATCGACGGCCGAGAATCACCTGGAACAGGGCTGGAGCGGTTCTCCTTTGAGAATGCTTGAGGGCATCTAGAATGCTTGTAAGCAAGTTGAGGCTGGTCTGCCGAATCAAAAGTCCAGTTGGCGATTTGAATGGCGGCGACACGGTGTTGCCGTCAAGAGGCAATTGACAGGCGCAGTATTCCCCGGTTTGACGTTTGCGATTTCCCGTAACAGTACGCGGCGCAAATGAAGCGGCTCCCAACCACGTGTTGAAAAACGTAGGGTCGGAGGCTCGCCTGCTCACGTTTCCCGGTGAAATCACAGGCGAGCCGCCTGTGCTACAAATTTTCAACAGGCTGATAATCGAAGCGGTCGGATGCATAGCAGCCTGTTGAACAACTCGTGGGGTAGGTTTGTAACCTGCCCGTGCTTTATGAAAACAAGGGACGGGCAGGTTACAAACCTACCCCACGTCCTTTTCTCAACAGGGTGCTAACAGTCAAGGTGAGTGATGAGTGACACCCGCACCATTCCAAACAGCGCTCTTAATGGCGGGAGCACCGTTGCTGAACCGCCGCTGTTTCCGCTGGGACTCACCCCCTTTGAACAGTTCATGCTACTGGACGATCGCGCGGACTATCCCATGGTGTTCGTCATCGCCATTCGGGTCAGCGGTGTGCTGCTGCGCGACGAGTTTGACGCGGCATTGCAGATCGCTCGGGACCGGCATCCGCTGCTGACCTGTTTCGTCCAACGTTGTGCGGGCGCGGGCCAGTGCTGGGTGCCGTCCCGCGAACATCCTCCGCAACTCGACTGGGCGGATGACAACCGCCCGTTGACGTGTCCCGCTCAAGAACACATCGATCTGACTCGCGAACACGGACTGAGAATTTGGGTGCGTCGTGAGCCGACCCAGGCTCGTGTCAGTTTCCAGTTTCATCATGCGTGCTGCGATGGTCTGGGTGCCGTGCAGTTCGTCGGAGATCTTCTCGCGGTCTACGGACAGCGGACGGTCGCGAACGGGGCCGAGGCTCCCGAACTGGAGGCCATCCGGCCCGACCGCCTGCTCGCACGGGCGAACTTTTCCGCCCGCGATGCCGAGGAGGGGCCGAAACCGTTCGCGTCGCCGTGGGTCATCGCGCGACGGCTGTTCAAGTTGTTGTGGCGGAGTCCGGTACCGCTGGCGGCTGCGGGCGATCGGCGGCCCTTGTCCGTGCCCGATCTGCCGTTTCCGGCGATCGTCACGCGCGTGCTCGAACGATCCGTCGTGCAACAGTTGAAGGCCGTCGCGGCGAGGAAGGCGGTCGCGCTCAACGACCTGTACTTGCTGGAGATGTTTCAGACGATCCGGAAGTGGAATCGTGATCGCCGCCGCGCAGGCGATCACCACTGGCTGCGAATTTGCATGCCCACCAGTTTGCGGACGCCGCAGCACGATCAGATGTCGGCGGCCAACGTCATGGGTTGCATGTTCCTGACGCGGCGCGCCGCAGACTGCGATCGACCCGACCAGTTGCTGGCGGACATTCACCGTCAAACGTCCGCCATCGTGAACGACCAGCAGGGGCGGTTTTTGACGACCGGATTGAAGTACCTGCTGAAGGTTCCCGGTTTGTTGCCGTGGCTGCTGCGATGGAACTCCTGCTTCACGACGGTGATTCTCGCGAACGTCGGCGAGGTCCGTCGGCAGTTCACCGCGCAGTTTCCCCTGCGTCAGGGCCGCTGCGTGGCGGGCAACGTCGTGCTGGAAAGCCTCGAGGGTGCCGCCCATGTGCGCCCCAACACCCGGATGGCGACATCGCTCGGAACCTATGCCGGCAACCTGTACATCAATCTGCACTGCGACCCGCGGAGTTTCACACGACAGCAGGCCGAAGAACTGGCCGATCTCTTCACAGAACGGTTGCAACAGTTGATCGCCATCGACGAGAACGTCGCACGACGAACGGCGTGAACACGTTCCGCATCACCTCAACGGGAGCACAACCGTGTCGCATACAGAATTCACATCGGCAGAACTCCACGCACTCGATGAAGCGAGTTCGCGGCCGCGGTTTCTGTTGTTTCCGGTTCTGGCCGTCTCCGGTTACGTCGGCTTCGTGTGCCGTTTGGGCGGAGACGGTCTGGCGGTGCAAACCGCGTGGATTCTGTTTGTCGGCTACTGTTGCTTCTGCGTGGGAGGCGTGCTTCACGAGACAGTCCATCAGACGTTGGGAAGTCGGCGTTGGGCCAACGTGTGGGGGGGCCGGCTCGTGGGAACGCTGCTGTTCATCCCGTACAGCGTTTATCGAGAAACGCACATCCGCCATCACGCCTACATGAACACGCCCGAGGATTGGGAACTGTGGCCATATGCCTGCCCACGCGCCTCGCTATTGTTCCGTCGTGTGTTCGCGTGGTTCGACATCTTCGGTGCCGCCCTCTCGGCACCAATCATCTACGGTCGAATCTACTTCTCACAAAACTCGCCGCTGAATCGGCAGGCCCGCGCCACGATCACGCGGGAATACCTGGCGATGGCCGCGTTCTGGGGTGTCGGTGCCATCGTTGTG
>JAYUFF010000049.1:0-2889 GCA_043738825.1 Schlesneria sp. | reverse complement strand
ACGGTGTAGTCGTCTCCGCCGAAGGCCTCGGTGTACCACGCGACGCTCTCGTCGTCGCGCGTGAGCTTGAACTCAAAGCCGTCCACCGATTGCTTGCGCGCCGCCGCACCATCGAAGGCCAGCCCGATGGCCTCGCCATGAATGCTCTCCATCAGCTGGCCCATCAGATCGACGACGGTCGTGTTGCCGAGGATGTCGTTGCAGAACAGCGGTCGCTTGAGTTCCGGTCGGAAGTTGGCCGACTTCGGGTCGATTTTTTCGTCCTCCAGCTTTTCATCGGACGGGGTGACATCGAGCGTCTTGAGATCGAAGCGGTCTCCGCGATCGAGATACGTCAGCCGGACGTTTTTGAGATTGAAGCCCTTCGCATCGGGATCGTGTTCGGCCCGCGACAGGTCCATCACGAGAGCGCCCTTGTAGCCGATGACTCTCACATCCTTGCCGTTCTTCACGATGACGGCCGAGTTCTCATCGACGCCGATGCCGTACTTGAAGCCCTGATCGTGCATCGCGACCAGCGTGCGGGCGAAGCGTCCGCGCACGAGGCAATGCTGATCGACGAACCACTCTCCGTCGAGGAAGCCCAACCCCTTGTCGATCTCCTTCCCGAAGCGCACTCCGCGCAGCATGGTCTCCAACACCGAGTCGGCATCGCGGTACATGATGCGACTCATCACGGCCGCGCCCGCGCTGGTTCCGGCGATGACGCCACCCTTGCGGTAGACATCCCAGATGGCTTCGAGCATCGGCGTGTGCCCGCCCTCGGGGGTGTAAAGCGCTTTGACGATGCGATCCTGTTCGCCGCCGATCAGGAAGATGCCGGTCGAACCTCGGACCTCCGCGACCAGTTCGGGATCGGACACCGCCTCTTGAGGCGATGTCGGCACCTTGCGCCACGCCACGGGAACGAGGAAGGCGTCGGCACCCGCCTTGTTCAGAGCCGAAATCACCAGCCCGCCATTTCGCACGGGATCGCCGTTGGCCGTGGGAAAGACCGCGATGCGCGAGCCTGGTCCACCGGCGAGTTCGACGATGTTGTCCCAGTATTCGCGATGCTCGAAGCGTTCGGAGCCGCCGATGATGACGAGCGACCCGCTGGTGACGACTTCGTGCGCCGATGGCTCTTTCACGGGAGGCGTTTCACCTGCCAAGAGGACGGTGCTCGCCATCCATACGGCTCCCGCCAAAGCCAGACCGGAAAACACAACACGACACATGGCACTCATCCTTGAGAATCCGGCCCGACCGACTCCGTTCGGGCGACGACTATATGTGACATCCGCACGAAATCGGCAAGGGCAGTTGGTCAGCCGCTGCCTCAGGGCCATCGGCTTTTTCAATTTGGGGTGCCACGGTCACGGAGCTTCGACGTGGCCGTGTGAGGACGTGAAGGCTGTTTCCCACTCTCACGGCCACATCGAAGCTTCGTGACCGTGGCACCCAATCCCCCCGTTTCAACAAGGCGATGGCCCTGCCGCTGCCTCACGAGCCATCGCTCGCAGCAAGTTGCCGACATCGGAACTCCCCGTTCGATTGCAGATTGTTGCGCGACAAATCGTTCTTCCTGAAGGGGAAGACCATCGCAAACAATTCTCGTACCAAGCGGCGTTGAAGTCGAGGGCCATGCAAACTTGACCGGACGATCGTGTCTGGCCCACGTTCACGATCGCGCCAAGTCCGGCTCGTTTCGACTGCGGTTTCCCAACAACTGGCCATTCGTCACCAAACGATGTCGGCTGCGGGAGCCGGCGGGATCGGTGCGTACTGAGCCGACATGGGAGCGTAATAGGCTGGCAACGTGTGTGCTCCACCAAAGCCCTGCATTCCGAAGTGACCTCCGGTTTGGTACGGCCCGGCGGCACCGGTCGCTCCGTAAACGGGAGCGGCATCGAAGGCCTGATCGAATCCGATCGACGGGCCAGATCCGACGGAGCTTGATCCCGACCAAGCCGGTTGGAAGCACGAGGAGTTGCCAGACATCGAAGAGGTATTGCCCCACATCGGCATTGAACAGCCGGGAGCCGAACATGCCGATGTCATCATCGGGGGTGCAACGTAAATCGGAGCCGAACACCCGAACGACGGACCCGAGCAACTCGGTCCCGCACAACTCGACCGGAACATCCGCAGATGTCGGAAACCGGCATTGGCTTCGTAACCCAGCGAACTCAAACTCACCACGGCCGTCAGCACGGCCACTCGCATTGCAAACGTCTTCATCGCACGGCTCCTCTCATGGTCACAGATCGAACACGCACCAGCGCAGTGTCGGGTCGAGACTACTGAGGGTCGCAGCGCTCGCAACGGCAATCCTTGGCGGATCGCGCGAACTCGTCACGTCGGGTCATCGAATCTGTCGGTCGTAGCGATTGTACGGCGGAGGTCACAGCCCGCGCCGCCGGTTCGAGCTACGACGGCGGGCCTTCGGGCGACGAGCCATGAGGCACCCAGCGGACGCTCGCGCCCTGCTCGGCCGCCTCGCGCACGGAGTCCAGCGTCGGGGGCTGATTTGTCCCGAGCGGCATTTCGGCCGAGCTGCGTTTCTTGCCGACGCGATAGACTTGGTTGGGATCGGTCTTGTCGCGCGCGGCGAGCCAGAAGCGAATCCACGTCTTGGCGATCTGTGTGTCTCGCGGCATGGCCAGCGAGATCAGAAACAGAATGATCCCGCCAAACAAACTGCCCCACACGAGCAGCGGCCTCGTCGGCTGATCGACCACCGCCACAATGATGAACGCGCACGAGGCCGCTCCCGCAACCACGACAAACGCCGTCACCAACCACACGACCGCCTGCCGACCCGGCTCGGAATTTCGTCGAAAAGCCATCGGTCGCTCCTCACTAAAATTGCCTGCGGTCGTCTCGTAGGGTAAGCCTCTGGCTTGCCAG
>JAYUFF010000048.1:0-2892 GCA_043738825.1 Schlesneria sp. | reverse complement strand
GAGATCAGGCGTTCACTACTGAAAGGCTCATCACGCGGAGCGATGATGGCTACTTTGGTCTGAGACACTTCGTTAGCTTTTGATGTTCGTTGTTCCTGCCAAAGCCCTCCCTCCGTGTCTGTCTCGAACAAGTCTGCCGACTCGCAAACGGAACCCGCTCGCCCGGTTTCAAACTGGACGCTGGTGTGGCGCATGCTGGGACTCGGCTGGCGCTATCGCGGCAGGTGTCTGGCGGTGCTGGCCCTGAACTTCTCACTCGTCGCGCTGAACCTGGCAGGCCTCAGTCTCGCCGGTTTGGGAATCGACTCCCTGAGCGAGACGCTTCTGCCGGGCAGCCCCGCGCCGGGCTGGCCGTTCGGCTGGCGGCCTCCCGCCGAGTGGACGCCGATGACGCGCGTCGTGTTCATCGCCGGACTCGTGCTCGTCGTGGCCGTCGTGCAGGCGGCGCTCAAGTTCGTCACGGCGGTGGCGGGAGCGGCACTCAGCCAGCGGATTCTGATCCAACTCCGCACCGATGTGTACGACAAACTGCAACGTCTCAGTTTTCGGTTCTTCGATTCGCACGACAGCAGTTCGCTCATCAATCGCGTGGCGGGTGACGTGCAGGCCGTGCGAGGCTTCGTCGATGGCGTGATCCTCAAAGTGCTGACGGTCGGCTTGTCGCTGGCGGTTTATTCCGCCTACATGCTGTCGGTCCACGCGACGCTCGCCTGCACGTGCCTCATCGCCTCACCCCTGTTGTTTGTGGGAGCCGTCTGGTTCTCGAAGACCGTCCGCCCGCTCTATCAGCGCAGCAGCGAACTGGGCGACAAGCTGATTCTGCGTCTGTCCGAAAACGTGCAGGGGATTCAGGTCGTCAAGGGATTCGCTCGCGAAGAGGACGAGATCGCCCGCTTTCGTGAGGCCAATCGTGCCGTGAAGGACCAGAAGTACGACATCTTCTGGAGGCTGAGTCTCTATCAGCCGACGATGGGCTTTCTGACGCAGATCAACCAACTCATTGTAATCGGCTACGGCGGGGCACTCGTTATTCGGGGCGAGCTGCCGCTCGGCGCGGGGCTGTTCGTGTTCGCCAACCTGATTCACGAGTTTGCCAATCAGGTCGGCCAGATCATCAACATCGCCAACAGCATCCAGAGCAGCCTGACCGGAGCCGAGCGAGTCTTCGCGGTCCTCGACGCCGAGATTGAAATCCAAAGTCCGCCCGATGCCATTCGTCTTCCCAAGGTTCGCGGCGCGGTGACGTTTGAACACGTCGGCTTTGCTTACACCAACGGCGAACCGGCGCTGGAAAACATCTCGCTCGACATCGCCTCGGGCGAGTGCATCGGCATTGTGGGTGAGACCGGCTCCGGCAAGACGACGCTGCTGAATCTGATCGCCCGCTTCTACGACCCGACCTCGGGGCGAGTGCTCGTCGATGGCATCGATGTCCGGCAGCTCGATCTGCAAGACTTGCGGCGCAACATCGGCATCGTCTTTCAGGAGAGCTTCCTGTTCAGCAACACGGTCGCGGCCAACATCGCCTTCGGCCAGCCGGGTGCCGAGTTGGATCGCGTCGAAGATGCCGCGAAGCTCGCCGCGGCGCACGAGTTCATCGCCGACCTGCCCCAAGGCTACGACAGCCTGATCGGCGAACACGGTTCCAACCTGTCCGGAGGCCAGCGACAACGACTGGCCATCGCCCGCGCATTGCTGCTCGACCCGCCGATCCTGCTGCTCGATGATGCGACGGCCGCCGTCGATCCGGAAACCGAGCACGAAATCCAACAAGCGATCGCAACGGCACAGCGCGGCCGCACGACAATCCTCGTCTCGAACCGAATCAGTGCCCTGAAGCGAACCGACCGGCTCTACGTCCTGAGCCACGGCCGCATCGTCGAATCGGGAAGCCACGCCGAACTGATGCAGCTCGACGGCGAGTACGCCAAACTCAGCCGCATCCAACTGACGCATGCCGGTGACGAGAGAAGTACCGTTCAAAACTAGCCCGACGCGCAAGCGAGGGCTGAACATTGGATTCACGCGAAGCCCTCGCTCGCGCGTCAGGCTAGTGGTTTAGTTCTTGCCACCGCGCAGCCGCTCGACGAACTCGGGCGACATCCCGGCGGCGAGTCTTGGTCCGGCGTGGAAGATGTCTCCGACCGACTTGTCCGGCCGCAGCGGGAAGTGGAGATGCTGCACGTAGGCGTCCCAGTCAGACATCTCGGGGGGCTTCAGTTTGCGAAGCCACTCCAACCCGAAGGCGACGTGTTGAATCTCATCGCGGTGGATCGCCTGCATCATCGCGGCGCTCTTCGGATCGTTGGCTGTTGTGAAGTAACCGTCGAACTCCAGCGTGTGGTCAAGGTTCCGGCCCTCAAACGTCAGCGGCATTCCGGCGAGATAGTCGAGCACCGACTGAAACTCCTGCGACTTCTTCCAGATGTAGCCGTTGACCGGCAGGTCGCCAAACCGTAGCCCCAATGCGGCGGCTCGCTCGACGTGCATCCGCGTGTGACGCTGCTCGTCCTGCATGATCTTCGCCAGGCCGAGACGGAACTCGCGCGGAGCCTCGGGAAACGCGAGCAGCACCCACGCCATGACCTCCAGCGCCTGCAATTCGTGGTTGGCCATGATGTGATGCGCGACCGCCCGCTTCGCCGGATCGACGAACGTGTCGGGATGAGGCATCGCCGGTGCGGCCCGTCGCGCCGCGAATTTGAGGTCCGTCGATCGCGCCGGCTCGATGACCCGCACTGCCGCGCCGGGCTGCTCGTCGGTGAAGTCGTCTCGCGCCCGTTCGAGCTTCGCGTCGAGCGACTCGGACAACAGGACACGTTCGGCGAATGAGCGGAGTTCCATCGGATCAATCACCCATTTACTAGCCCGACGCGCAAGCGAGGGCTTCGT
>JAYUFF010000047.1:0-2898 GCA_043738825.1 Schlesneria sp. | reverse complement strand
ACCGGCAGCCGCCTCGTCACCGGCCAAACCCTGACCGTCGATGCCGGCATGATGATCTCGGGCTTTCAAGTGAAGTTCGATTAGCCGGCAGGAAGCTTCTCCCCAAATCGCGAAGGGGGAGCAGAAGTATTATTTGCGACGCCCCAATTTACGGTGCGAGTCGTCGCCCAAAGCCGCTCCAACCACTGCCACACAGCCGCCACGGGATGGTTTGGAATCACGATGGACCGAACGGCCCTTTGACTTCGATTGCCAACGTCGTCAACGCAAGTTTCGTTTCGAGAGCCGCTGCAGAATTGCGATTCTCGGCTGTCAACGCCGGAATCTCCGCATGTCCGGGATCGTACTCTGGACTTCCGGGGTTTTCGGGATGAATCGGTCGCGGCACGACTGGAATCCCACGTTGTCGCAGGTCTCGCGCACGAAAGACGGCAACAAAGTAGCCCTTCTTCCCCGGGCCTCTGGCGGCGTCCTCCAGTGACTTGTACTTGGAGCGACTGACCGAAATCCCTGTGATGTCACGCTGCGGATCGGGCTTGAATGCTTCAGGTGAAAGTTGGCCGTTGGAATACCAAGACATCGAAACTGGGATTCGACGGTAAATCAGTTCGTCGTCGCCGATCGGTTCCGTTCCGGCAGGTTCGGCCATGACAACCGCGCATTACTTCGAGGAACGAAATCACCGCAGATTCTGGCGCTCGACAAGTCGTCCACCGCAAAAGCAACAGTATTCGATGTGGCCATCTGCTTGAACTCGAATGGATTCGAATACGTCGTTGCTTCTCAATTCGAACACGATCCCGCCTTCAGTATCGGGAACAACGTGCGACGGCGGCATGCGCCCTTGGGCCTGGAAGGGTTTCAGAACGTGCTTGAACGCCAGATGAATCGTCTCACGCGATGGCGGCACGAACCCTTCCTCGATGAAGTCCTCGGGGTGATTGCCCCATTCGATCAACTGCTCGTCGAGCACTTTTCCCCACTGATCGCCGAGCTTCGCGGCATCGTTCTGCGAGAGTTCTGAGGGCCGAGTAGCCGACGATTCACTGCACACCGTATACGCAACCGTTTCGGCAGTCATAGAACTTGATGCACTCTCAGTTGGCATGGTCGATCCCCCAAAAGGCATTCGCTTCGTCGGACATGATTCTCACAAACGTTTGCACGATCGTCTTGCGACCCAAATCGATGCCGGCAAGGATTTCATCGACTCCAGCGTCCTCCGGCTTGAGTGGTCCCCGGGCGGTCAAATTGAGCACCACGATTTCTTGTCGATCTGACACGGATCTTCGGGCATGTTTCCATTCAATATGCAGGCGGCCACGTTGATTCGGAATCACGAAATGCCAATCGCCCCTGAAGTTTTCCGCCTCAATCAAATCCGGATACGTCGGGATGTTGCCTATCAAGCCGCAAAAATGCCAGTCATCAACCCGGTTCCAGACGGTCCCCTTGGGAATGTGGTTCACATACGTGACTTCCCATTGATTCGGGCGAATGACACCGAGTCCCTCATCCTGCAGAAATCGCTGAAACTGCTGAAGAGTGTCACGGAAGCCATCACGAATCGCGGGATACCTCACGTAGGTACTGCCGTCTTGCCCCAACCAATTGAAATGAATCCGTTCATTCTGGACTTGGATCATTCGATCCGCACTAGAGTTTTTGATTTGCAGTCGGCTGGAGGGGTCTTGAGTCAAACGAAGGTTCAGCCCGAGACCTCCCCACTGTCCCTGTTCTCCAAACTTCTCAAACGCAGGTTCTAAAGGAGGGGCATCTTGGATGTCGCAAGACCAGTCGCTTGAATCCAGTGTTTTCCAAAAAGCACCAAGATGAGCGTTCCTCAACTTTGGCAGAGGATCAAATTGTACGCCCAAGATCGTCTCGACGACCGGCGGACTCTTGTAGTTTGGAGGCTCATTCATTCCAGAGTCGCTGATTTTTAAGTGACCTGTCGAAGGCATTTGTAGCTAACCCAAGTCGATGGTGAAATGCGAGCTTTCCTTGCCCACCGCCATTGCACCCGCACCTGTGAACCGACGGTCGTCGTAGATACCCAGAGTGGTACGATACCTGATTCGATCAACGATTTCATCATGAGCCACCTCCCGTGACGGGATATGGGAGGTCTGAGCCCCGCACAACACGCCAACACCATAAGGGCACCCCACCGATATCATTCAGCTACGCAGTGACCACTCTCTCGGGCTTCGGTTTGTGCGTGAAGACATCGGCGGCGGCGAGCAGGCCGAGCGCGGGGAAGAGCGGGATCAGGTAGTAGACCACGCGGAAGGCGAGCAGCGACGCGAACAGGGCGTCCTTGGGGACCGGATCCTCCTGCGACGACGCGATGAACGAGAGGACCACCAACTCCAGAATGCCGACCGCACCCGGCACGTGAGCCGCGATCCCGCCGACGGCGGCCAGCAGATAGATCGACAGGAAATGAGCGAAGTTGAGTTCCACGCTCCCCGGCAACAGCACGTACAAGACCGCCGCCGCCACGATGATGTCGATCGACGCCACGACCAGTTGGCTCAATGCCATCCGCAGTGACGGCAGATGAAACTCGTGCCCGCGAAAACGGATCGGTCGGCGATTGAAGACACTCAGCCCCAGATACAACACGACGATCCCGATCAGAATTGGGGCCAGCGGTTGCACCGTCTCGAACGGGAGATGCAGCTTGTCCGGAATGTTGATCGGCTGCCACCAGAACATCACGCCCGCCAAAGCCAGTGCCCCGACCCAGAACGTCACGCCGAGGACCAGCAGCAGCCTCACGATGTCCACCCCCGACAGACCCCACAGCGAGTACAGCCGGTAACGAACGGCGGTGCCGCCGAGCAGGGCACCGAAATTGAAGCTGCAACAGTGTCCGACAAACGCGGCGATCGC
>JAYUFF010000046.1:0-7656 GCA_043738825.1 Schlesneria sp. | reverse complement strand
GCGAATTTGGTGCGCGAGTATTCGGCTCACTGTCACACGGCGAACGTGCGGCTGCGGCGGGGCAATGAGTGTCTCAAGCAGGGGCTGCGGTCCGAGGCGCTGCATCTGGCCGAGGCTGCGCCGAACTTGTTGGATGTCGTCGCGATCCTCGACTTTGCCGAGCGGGATCAATTGCTCGAAGTCGTCTCGATGTATTTCTTCACGCCGCCCGAGCCGCTGCTGCTCGACGTGGCCTCGGCGCTGAACGAAGCGTATGCGCAGCACGAACCGTTGCAAAAGCTGCTCGACTCGCACCGACTGCTGGCGTTGGACCGCAGTCCCTTGTCGCAGCGGCTTACGGTCCTGCGGTCGCTCGCCCAACTCGATGCCGCGTCGCCTCATTGGGAAGCGGATGTTCGCGACATGGAGCGGGCGCGGTTGAGCGAGATGGAGGCCGAGTCGCGCACCGCCGCCGCTCGCGGCGATGTGGCCACCCTCAAGTCGCTGCTGAGCGAGACGCAGAACGAAGACTGGTACGAAACGATTCCCGCGTCTCTGCTGAAGAACATCAAGTCGCGCGCCAGCCAAACAGTGCGCGGCAATGCCCGAGGACGGATGGAAGAACTGGAGCCGGAACTCTACGCCGCGTACTCGGCACTGGATGTCGCCCGAGCGAGAACTCTGCGCGACGAGTGGAATCACAAGCAGCAGGCCGTCCAACTGGCCAAAAGCGATCCGCTGTGGGAACAGGTCGCTCCGATTCTCGACTGGCTGGACGACGAAGACCGCAAGCTGGAGACGGATCAGGCGTACTCGAAAGGAGTCGCCGACATCGAACGTGCAATGGACAACGACGACCTGACCTTGGCCGACCTCAAACGGCTGGGCTTGTCGCTCGATCGGCACGAACGAAGTCTGCCTGCGTCACTGGAAAGCCGATATCGCAATCGACTGGTCACGTTGGAAGTGAAGGAGTCGCGTCGCCACCGTTTGGTGATCGCGGCGGGTGTCGCAGCATTTCTCTCCGTGGCCAGCGTGTTCGGTGGCATCGTTTACTTTTCCCTCGAAGCCGAAAAGACACGCAGGCTGGTCGCCGCCGTGGAAGCGTTCGTCACCGATGGCAAGCTGAACGAGGCCCGCAAGCTCATGGAACAACAGCCCACGGCATCGACCGCCGAATCGTGGCTGGCCGTCCAGAAGAAACTGATCGATGCCGAGCATTCGGAGAAAGATCGAGTCGCCCAATTGAAGGCGGAGATGGAGACGGCAGAGCAATCGACCGAAACACTGCGAATCGAAGCGGCACTCAAACGGGCACGCGAACTCGCCCGGACGGCCGATGAGAAAATTGAAGTCGGCAAATTGCAAATGACGTGGCAGCAGCGTGTCAGCAAAGAAACGGCGGCGCGCGAGCAGCAGTTTCGCGACCTGCTCGCGTCGGCCAGCCAGTCGCTCCAGTCCTTGGACAGTGCGCTGGGTGGAGCCGATTCCACGAACCGTGATCGACTGAGTGAGTTGCTGAGCGAAGCGGATGCTCGTGTGGGCAAGCTGCGTTTGTCGCGTGGGTCAGTCGCGAAAGAACTCGAATCGCAAGCCGCGTTGCTCGACTCGCGGTTGCAGGCCTCGCGTCTGACGGTGGCTGATCTCGCTCGCAAGCATGACCTGCTCGACAAACTGACGGACGCGGTCCTCATGTTGCCGGGGACCGCACAGGGCCTTTCCAAAGCCGGTGCTTTCGAGGCGACGCTGCGCGAGTTCGCGACGGCTCTGCCCAACGATCCGCGTGCGGCGACGCTGAAGACCGCCGCCGAAACCAGTCCCCTGCCGTCAGTGCTGGCTCGTCAAAAGTTGATCGATCGTTGGAAGAGCTTGCGTCCCGCCCACGAGAAAGATGTCGAGACGCGAATCCGGGAAGTCCGCTCATTTCTGACGGAGCATCCGGCCAGCCCCGACCGCGAATTGGTCAGCCACTATGAAACGTGGCTGGCTTCGATCCAACGTCGCTTCGCCGACGACGGCGATCCCGATGAGGGGATGCGCCAGCGCTTGGCCGCTCTGTTCAACAGCAAATTCATCCGTGAAGGCCATACGCTGCGCGACACGGACGGAAACACGTACTACCTTTCCGAGGCGAGAACCGAACCGTTTGGCAGCGTGGTCAGCTTCAAGTATCTGATCGGCTTTAATGGCGAGACTCGCCTCAGAAACCTGAAACCTGCCGAACTGACGATTTTCAAGTCGGCACCGCCGCCTCAACAGGAGATCGCCACCAAGGTTCGCACGACGATTCGTGAGATCGGCCTGGACAACTGGCAAAAATACTTTCGCGAGATCACCGAGTCGCTGTTGAAGGCGAATCAAGTCGATCCGTTTCTGCGGTACTTGCTGGTCCTGAAGACACTCGAATTTGCGGGCCTCGGCGATCACTTGTTGGAGCAGGAACTGGCCCCTGTCTTAAAAGAGTTGAACGATGACGAACTGGACAGGTCGGTTGCCTGGATGGACCCGTTGAACAAGTCGGCGGATGCGGCCAAGAAACGCGCGCTCGAATTGCTGGCGAAGGTTCCGCCTCTCGAACCGATCTTCGCCAGTGCGGCGGAACGTCAGAAACAGTTCGAGCGCGAAGTGTTCGCGCTCCGATTCTCGATCGGCTGGCTGGAGAAGACGAGTCGCGGTGAATGGATCTGTCGGACGAAGTGGTCTCCGGCCGGTGATCACGTTCTGCAAGTGGTCTCGCGCGCCGACGCCGGTGGCGCGCGGAAATGGCAAGCGTTGGGACGAGTGCAGGGGAAGTCGTTGACGATTGATTCCACGGTCGCTCAGTCCGTCGGGGAAGCCTCCGTCGTGTTCGCCTCGGCGGCTCCGAGCGAAACCAAGACCGTGTTGTTGCCGTAGCAACTGCATGACGACCGAAAAGACGGGGCGATCTCCTCGCCCCGTCCACCCTTTATTGATCAGGCAATTCAATGGCCGACACCGACAACGGCACGAACTACTACATCCGAGTGCGCGGGCGAGTGCTCGGACCCTACACCGTGAAGCAACTGCAAACGCTGCGCGGGCGGGGACAGTTCTGTCGCGCGAACGAAGTTTCGACTGATCGCCAGACGTGGCAATCGGCCGCCTCGATCGAACATCTGTTCGGCGGAACGACGGCAATCGTTACGACTCGTGCTGCGTTGAAGGAAGTGGCTTCGGTTGCAGAGCCACCCGCTTCCGGCCCACCCGGTCGCTCGATGGCACCAGTTTGGCATTACGCAGTCGGAGATGAACAGTGTGGCCCGGTAACGCTACTGGAATTGCGTGGCTTGATCGCGAGCAGCCAATTGATGCCGGACGACAACGTCTGGAAGGAGGGCCTGGCCGACTGGATTCCGATCCGCGACGTAGCCGAACTTCGCGCGGTCGGAAAGTCGAATGCGGTTCCATCGGTTTTCCAAACCGCGTCGGGCACGATGGCCCTGCAAATCTTCTGTTATGCCTGCGGCTCACCCACCGACGCGCGGGCTGAGGTCTGCCCCAAGTGCGGCGTCAGGCAGCCGCAACACTCGGTCGCGTCTGAAAAGAACCGAATGACCGCCGCACTATTGGCATTCTTCCTCGGAGGGCTTGGCGTCCATCATTTCTATCTCGGCAACACTCTCTTGGGCGTGATCTATCTGTTGTTCTGTTGGACATTCATCCCTGCGATCATCGCCTTCATCGAATTCATCATCTTCTTGTGCATGTCCGACGCGAGTTTCGCCGCCAAATACGGACGAAAGTGAATCGGCAGTTGAGTCGTTTCGTCCCACGTCACCTTCCCGTTCGCCCATTGCCATCGTCCGCCGGAGAAAGAGACCCTTCATGCCTGCTCCCACTCACGCCGCGCCCACTGTTCCTGACCCGCTGTCGTGGACGCGGGATGACATCGAGCAGCAAATGCTGTTTCGCGGCGGACGGTTTACGCGGGTCAACTCGTGGTGTTCGTTCACGCTGGCGGTGTTGATGACGTGCGCGTTCTATGCGGCTCTGTTTCCGTTCCGTGACAACTTCATCGCCGGCAGTTTCTTCTTCGCGAGGAATCGGGAAACGCCAGCCTGCATCGTCTTTTTGTCCTGCTGGTCCGTGGCCATCTTGGGCTTGAAATGGAGCAAGCTGCGGATGCAGCGTCGTGCGCTTCAGTTCACCATCGTCCCGGACGATCCCGAGTTTGTCCTGACGCCGCAAACGGTGGATGAGGTCATTCAGCGCATCCACGAGTGTGTCGATAGCGCGCGGCAGTTCGTCGTCTTTCACCGGATCACGACAGCACTGGCCAACCTGAGAAATCTCGGTCGTGTCACGGACGTGGCTGAGATTCTCCGTGCTCAGAACGAGACCGACGAGTCGTCGATGGAAACGAGCTACTCACTGCTGAGTGGCTTCGTGTGGGCGATTCCCGTGCTCGGTTTCATCGGGACGGTCGAGGGCCTGTCGATCGCGATCGGCGGGTTCGGCGGCGTGCTGGCCTCGGCGAGTGACTTCGAGCTGGTGAAGACAGCGCTACAGGGTGTCACAGGCGGTCTCTCGACAGCGTTCGAGACGACGCTGCACGGGCTGGTTGCGGCGCTGGTGATCCAGCTCACGATGACGGGACTCAAGAAAGCGGAGGAAGAGTTCCTCGATGCGTGCAGCGAGTACTGCTCGAAGCACATCGTCAGCCGCCTGCGCCTGATGCCGTTCGAGTTGCGGGGTGACGAATAATGTCACGCCGGGGCCGATCGGGGCCGACGATTTCACTGTTCTCATTCCAGGACATCATCACGTCGGTGACGGCCATCGTGACCGTGATCACGCTGCTGTTGGCTTTGGATCTGGTACAGCGGAAGCAATCGCAACCTGGCAATTCCTCTGGCAATCTGGCGGTGGAACTGGCCGCACGACTGGCTGTGGCTGAGGTGGAACTTGCAGAACTGAAGGCGGCGGCCGGTACGACAGACGACTTGGTGCGCGAAGTCGCCGCCACATCTCCCGCCGAATTGCGAAACGAGATTGCTCAACGAGAATCGGCCATCGCCGAGCTGGAACGAGAGCGGGCACGACTCGAACGCCAGCGCGGACAGTGGCAGACGCGCGAAAAAGAAGCGCAGACTGAGCAGTTCGACCTGGAGCCGCTGCGGCAACAGCAGGCCAACGCATTCGCCGATGCCGCCGAACTCGACCGCCAGCGGACTTCGGAACAGGCTGAGAACCGAACCGTCTTCTCGTTGCCACGCGGGTTCCAGAAAGAAGGTTGGATCGTCGTCATTGATGCGACGCAGATTGCCATCGCACCGCTCGGTCGTCCCGCGAAGCCCGTCGTCGTCAGGGCCTCGGGGCTGCCGCTGATTGGCACCAGTGCCGCAGCCGCCTTTGTCGCGTGGATCGAGCGGGAGCAATTGCGATCCGCGTACTTCCTGCTGCTCGTGCGTCCCGATGCCGCACGAGCATTCGATGATGTCCAAGAGTTGCTGACAGACAAGTCCATTTCGCACGGCTTCGACCTGATCGGCTCTGATCAGTCGATCCTGCATCCCGAACGCGGAGCGGCCCCCTAATGTCGCGTCGCCGCTCCTCACGTCAGGACAGTCTGGAACTGTTGCTGGACACGATCTGCAACACGTTCGGCGGCGTGCTGTTCATCGCGATCCTGGTCGTGCTGCTCCTGCAACAAACGGGAGGAGGTCCAGACGTTCCAGCGCCAGTCTCGGCATCACCCGTCGAATTGCAGTCGCTGGCCATCCGGATGGAGGCTGTCGCAGCGGACCTGGCGCGACTGCGACAGAATCGCGACAGTCAGCAGGCGGTGGTCCAGAGCTTCGCGCCAGCAGCAATTCGCGAGCAGATTGTTCGACGGCATGCAGTCACCGTGGAGCAAGAGGCCTTGCAATCGGTGGTCGATCAGTTGCTGACAGAAAATGCCTCATTGGCCGGGCAGGTGGAAATCCTCGCCGCTGAAAACGGCACGGTGCAAGTCAGTCTCGATGCAGCGTTGACTCGACGCAAACAGGCACAGTCTGACCTGGAGCGCGACCGGCAATCGCGTGTCGAGGAAGTCCGAATGCCCGTCGTCCGTCCTGCGCGAGGCCAACAGGAAATAGCCCTCGTTCTTCGCTACGGCCGCTTGTACGTCTGGCACAAGTACGGGCCGGGGTCTGTTCGTCTCGGACTGAACACCGACGACTTCGTTGTGCTCTCAGGAGACAGCGACAGTCTCTCAACACGCCCCAAGCCAACCGCTGGTATCGCGTTGGACGAGACGGCCGCGTCGCAGGAGGCCGTGCGACAAGTCTTGCGGCGTTTCGACAAACGGACTTGCCACCTGACCGTCGTCGTTCGCCCCGACTCGTACGCGACGTTTCGCCAGCTACGGGACCGAGCAATCGAACTCGGGTTTGAGTACCGCCTGATGCCCGTCGAAACCGAGACGCCAATCACTGATCGCGGCGGCAGCGGTGGCCCGGTCCAATGAGAAACCGAATCTCTTGTGCGTTTATACTCCACGCAGTCTTCAATGAGACATTTTTGGTGAGCCGGGCGGCGTCAGCCCAATGGCACTCACTTTGGCAAGAGCGGACAAGTAACCCGCAGCGTCAGCGAGGGAGTGACTCACATTTCACGGCGTGTTTGAAGTCCTCGCTGACGCTGCGGGTTACAAAGTGAGTGCCATTGGGCTGACGCCGCCCGGCTCACCAAGACTCCAACTGGAGAAACATCTCATCGACGACCGCGTGAGGTATCGGTCTCACTGTCAGTCAGGGTTTTACGTTGCCCTCACGCGAGCGAAGTCCCACCTGCACGTCCGGCATCCCCACCGCTACTACTTCCACAATCACCGCCAGAGCGACCAGCATTCGTACTCGCAACGGACGCGGTTCATCCCCGACGAACTGCTGCCGTGGTTCGAGCCAGTGACCGTGAGGAAGTCCACGTGGGAGTTCCCGCAGGGTGAAGCGGCGGGTGAGGTGACGATGGCGGATGTCAGGCGGCGGATCGGCAGGACGTGGGCTTGAGAGTTCAAGCGTTTCGGTGACATGCGCTTCGCACGGGAAGCACCGCCAACACCGATCGTAAGGACGGTCAGACGTGACTAACGTGCGTCTACCACAGTTGCGTTGTCACGGTGCAAATACCCCTATGTTTTGCGGTGGAATGGTGTGACTTGCGACGATTTGCAAAGCCGGTCACAATGCCATCAATGCCCTGAAACATAGTGGTTTGTGCGTATTTGGCGAATACCCCGGTTCAATCTCCGAGCGTCCGGGTCACGGGATCGAGACGATGAGACGAGGGCTGGCACACGAGCCGCTCAGCCGATCCCGCGTTGACTTCCGAGGCATCTCGTCATAATGTCGGCGGGCGCGGAGGGACTGTCTCCGCAGGGAAATCGTACCGATCGTTTGTGTGCCATCAACTGCGGGATAGGTTGGTGGCAGACGTGGTGGGGCGGAGTCTGTTTCGGCCCAAGTTCGGGGAAAGAAAAGCACGATGTTGGTTTCACCCGCAATCCGTCTGCTGTCCGCATCTTGCCTCGTCGTCTTCATCGCGACATCCGCGTTCGCCCAAAATGATCCGTACTGGGCCGAGAAGATGTTGGACCGGAAAGACTTCAAGTTCGGCTCCGTCGCCAAGGGGGCCGATGCCGCACTTCGGCTGACCGTGAAGAACATTTACAAG
>JAYUFF010000045.1:0-2903 GCA_043738825.1 Schlesneria sp. | reverse complement strand
GCTAGCGCGGGATGAGCTTCCAACTTCGCGTTGGCGTTGTTGATGTAGGCCTGATGGTGCTTGCCGTGATGAATCTCCATCGTCTTCGTGTCGATGTGTGGCTCCAGCGCGGACGGGGCGTAGGGCAGGGCGGGCAGGGTGAAAGCCATGGTCGTCTGTCTCCAATGGGAATGCGGGGTCGAACGCTCGCGATGATCCAAGCGCGAATCTTGAGCGGCATTCTAGGAGGCCATCGACCGCGATGCAAAGAGAGCCAGCCGCCTCCTGCGGGAAGCGGCTTGGCGAATGTCGATGCCAAAAAGTTGCGAGGTCCGCGAATCTGATGCCGCATCGCGTCAGCGAGCGACCTTCCCATCCGTGTTTTCCGGCGGAAGCTGGCTCAGGCGGCGACCGGCTTGGTGCTTGGGATCGTTCGCGTCGGTCTGCGATCCCGGCACGCGCGTGCTCAACGGCGGTCGCTTGGCTGGAACAAACTTCTTGTTGGCGGAAGGCGTGGAGTCTGGCGTCGAGTTCCGCGTCGGATCGGCTTCGGGCGTGACGATGATGGGTGGCAGCTCACTCATGTCACGCTTCGTGTTCTTCGGATCGAGCAGGGGCGGGGCCGAGTCGCTCAACAGGTCCGACCGACTCTTCGCCGGGTTCGACTTTGAGCCGTGAGTCACCTGCCGCGAAGGCATCCGCAGCTTCATGCCGACGCGCACATCGTTGGCGTCCTTCAACTGATCCCGGTTGGCTTCGTAGATTTCGATGAAGCGGTTCGTGCTGCCGAGTTCCTTCGCGGCGATGGACGACAACGTCTCCCCCTTTTGCACGGTGTGGAGTCGCACGGCTGCCGCTGCGCCGGGAACGACATCACTGCGAGCATGGCTTCCGCTCGTCGCAATCTCATCCGTGTCGGGGATCGGGATCGGAGCCAGATCGGGAATGCCGTCGTCCGCTTGTTCCTGTCGCAAACGTACACGGGGCTTGTGCGTCGAAGCCTCGAACGGTTCGTGCGAGTCCTCCGTGAAGAAGTCGGGCGAATCGAGAGTCGGCAACGAACCGTCATCGCGCTGATTCAGCGGTGGGCCGCCGCGATCCGTGACTTTCCGAACGGCCGTCCGCTTCGACGAATTGACCTCTTCGCTCCCCTGCAGGTAGGGCGAGATCGACTTCTCGGCGATGCGGGCATCCAGTTGTTTGGCCGTGCGCAGACGAGGCGACTCGGCTCCCGGCTTGGCATCGTGACGGAAGAAGAACGCACCGGCCGCGCCCAACAGCAGCACGCCCAACGCCAGCCCGATTCGTTGATCTTGATGCACGATGACGCACTCCTCCCGCAGTTCGGCAAAGTCCTTGTCGTGAGTGAGTCGGCAGAATCCGCCGGTCGGCTCCACCCGGATTCGTCCTGCGTCGGGGATCGGCCCGGTCCAGGTCGCCACTGTGCGTGACAGCGCGGTTGTATCAGGGATGCCGACGCGCGATCGGACCTCGACGCTCCGATTTGAAACTCACCCCACCGGGACGTGGGTGCAGTCGTTAATTGGCGGTCCTCTTCCGGTCCCCTCTCCCCCATCTTCGGGGGAGAGAGGGTTAGGGTGAGGGGGCAGAGCGGCCGGGAAACATTGGAATGGTGAACGAATCAGAACGAGCTTGGTCACGATGAATCCGGTTGTTGCAACTCTGAAACGAATCCCCCTCACCCTAACCCTCTCCCCCCGAAGACGGGCGGGAGAGGGGACAAGAAAAGGGGACCACGCGGTTCAACGACTCACCTTGGACCGCGTGAGACTCACCTTGGGCCGCTTGAGGTAGAACGTCCGCTGTCGGGGTAAATCATTCACCGATTCGTTCGGCCTGCTTGTCCGAGGTTGCTGTCGGCGGCTAGACTCTCGCCCCCACCGGCCACGGCGTTGACCAGCCGCTGCGATGGGCTGACTTCACGATTCTCGAAGGGACAGGTTTTGATGAGCAACTCGATCTGCGTTGAGGACGGCACGACGAACTGGAACGAACTGGCCGAGCGGGTACTCGACGGACACGAACTGACCGTTGAGGAAGGGCTTGCGATTCTTCAGTCGGACGACGACGAGTTGCTTGATCTACTCGCGGCGACGTATCGCATTCGGCGCAGACACTTCGGCAAGAAGGTCCATCTCTACTTCCTCAAGAACGCCAAGAGCGGCCTTTGCCCGGAAGACTGCGGCTACTGCTCGCAGTCGATCATTTCGGAAGCCGAGATCCCGCGCTATGCCCTGCTCAACGAAGCCAAGCTGATGGAAGGGGCCGAGCGGGCCGTGGCGTCTCAAGCGCGGACCTACTGCATCGTGGCCTCGGGCCGCGGACCGAACAACCGCGAGGTCGAACACATTGCCAACACGGTCGCGAAGATCAAGGACAAGTTTGGCCTGCACATCTGCTGCTGTCTGGGATTGCTGAGTGAGGAACAGGCCGTTCGCCTAAAAGAGGCGGGCGTCGATCGGATCAATCACAACCTGAACACGAGCCGCGCGTTCCACGACTCGATCTGTACGACTCACACCTACGAGGACCGCTTGAACACACTGAAAAATGTGCGCGGCGCGGGGATGGAATTGTGCAGTGGCTTGATTGTCGGCATGGGTGAGTCTGACCGCGACCTGATCGAAGTGGCGTTTGAACTGCGGGCATTGGGCGTCCATTCGACTCCCGTCAACTTCCTGCATTCGATCGACGGGACGCCGTTGGAGCGGAAGTGGGATCTCAACCCGCGCTACTGCCTCAAGACGCTCTGCCTGTTCCGAATGGTGAACCCGGCGGTCGAGCTGCGGGTCTCGGGCGGGCGCGAGGTGAATCTGAGGTCGATGCAGGCGATGAGCCTGTACGCGGCGAACTCGATGTTCGTCAGCGACTACCTCACCACGAAGGGCCAGCCCGCCGAAGAC
>JAYUFF010000044.1:0-7657 GCA_043738825.1 Schlesneria sp. | reverse complement strand
GCGATCAGGCAGCCGGGCATGTTCTTGTCGCAGCCGGGGATCGAGATGTTGGCGTCGTACCACTGGGCCGACATCACGGTCTCGATGCTGTCGGCGATAATGTCGCGCGACTGGAGCGAGAACGACATCCCGTCGGTCCCCATCGAAATCCCGTCGCTCACGCCGATCGTGTTGAATCGCATCCCGAGCAGCCCCGCCGCCTGAACGCCCTCTTTCACCTTGTCGCTGAGTTGGTTGAGGTGCATGTTGCACGGATTGCCGTCGTACCAGACGCTGGCAATGCCGACCTGGGCCTTGTCCATGTCTTCGCGCGTCAGTCCCGTGGCATACAACATCGCCTGCGATGCTCCCTGCGAGCGGGGTTGAGTGATCCGAGACGAAATCTTGTTCAGGGCTTCGGGCATGATGACTCTGCTGGAGGGAGAAGAAGAAGGAATCGAGACTCAACGCTGACTGGAGTGCATTTCAAAACTAGCCCGACGCGCCAGCGAGGGCTGAACATTCATTGGGTGTCAAGCCCTCGCTTGCGCGTCGGGCTAGTTGGTTGAGGTTTTGAATTTGCCCCTACGGAACGAGTTCGGCGGGATGCGGAACCCGATCAACTCGGGGCAGGACTTTCGGTTGGTAAATCGTGGTGTATGCGGTCGCCTTGCGGTGGGCATCGACAGCGGCTTGGTCCGCCCAGTGCTCGTTCAGAATGAAGACCTTCGGGTCGTTGTTTGAGTGATAGACCTCGAACCGCAAACAACCCGGTTCAGTCCGCGAGAGCCGTCCCTGTTCGGAAAGGAGCGACTGAATCTCGGGGATATCGTTGGCGTCTTTCACCGTCAGAATCACGTTCAGGTACAGCATGGTCGGTGCTCCAAAGAGGCGGCAATCAAGCGGTCGGGAAGAATACCAGCCGACTCGGGACGCGGCCAGCATCCAAGTCTCCTCGCCAAGGCCATCGCCTTTTTCAAATGGGGGTGCCACGTTCACGGGGCTTCGACGTGAACGTGCGAGGATGTGAAGGGTGATTTCCCTTCGCACGGCCACGTCGAAGCTCCGTGACCGTGGCACCCAATACCCCAGATTCAACAAGGCGATGGCCTGTCTCCTCGCGCTTGGGTCAG
The DNA here is from genome assembly GCA_043738825.1 of Schlesneria sp. GTDB lineage: Bacteria > Planctomycetota > Planctomycetia > Planctomycetales > Planctomycetaceae > Schlesneria. The sequence goes on along the minus strand of JAYUFF010000044.1, from coordinate 6,545 downwards.
GCACCGTGCGAAGTCGATCCGGCAGTTGCCGGAAAGTTTGGCCGGTGTCACGCTTGTCGTTCGCCGCTCGATGACCATAATGCAGTGGCTTCCCACGGGAACCCAAGGTTCATCCCACCCAGGGGCAGACGCTCCGCCAGACATCTCTTTAGTAAAGGTGCATCCGATGCGCATGTTGTTGAGTTGGTCCGCCGTCTCGATGAAGGTGGCGACTGTTGGAGTTGGTTGCCTCTGTCTCGCCGCTGTCGGTTGCGGTGGTGCCTCACCGGTGACAGTCGTTCAGGCGAAATTTTCACCAACTGTTTCTGCAAGGCCCGTGATGGTCTTGGCCGCCGTTGGCGAGGGGGCGACCGCAATCAATGCGGCCACGGCCGTAGGAGCGGCCTCGGTCACGGCAGCGGGTGACTGGGGCACGATCAAAGGGCAGGTTCTGGCGGGTGGCCCGGTGGAACCGTTGAAGCCACTTGTTGCGAAGGGCAATGCGGCGGCCAAAGATCCCGCCGTCTGTGCGGCTCAGGACATTCCGGACGAGTCTCTAGTGGTCGATGCCAAGACGGGCGGAATCGCCAACGTCGTCGTCTACCTTCAGAAGAAGCCCGCCACAGTGCATCCGGACTTGGAGAAGAGCAAGGATGCCGAGTTGGTGTTCGACCAGAAGGGCTGTCAGTTCTTGCCGCATGTCATGCTGGTGCGGACAGACCAGCAGGTGCGAGTCCTGTCGGGCGATGATGTGGCTCACAACACCCATTCCTACCCGCTGAAGAACAAGGAGGAAAACTTCATCATGACGCCCAACGATCGCAAGGGTGTGGCCCTGCCCAAACTAGCCCAAGTGGAGCGGCTGCCCACGAAAATCCGCTGCGACATCCATCCGTGGATGCAGGCGTATTGGGTCATCCTCGATCATCCCTACGCGGCCGTGACGAAGGCAGACGGGACGTTTGAGATCAAGGATTTGCCCGTGGGAAAATACCAGTTTCGAGTCTGGCAGGAGCACGTCGGATTCATTGTCTTCGACGAGAAGGCCGTGGCGCCGGCAAAGTTTGAATACAACGTGACAGTGAAGGCTGGAACGAGTGACCTCCAGCCGATCAAGGTTCCCGTTGAGACGCTGACCGCCAAGTAGTCCGCAAGTCGCGTTGCTCGCTGTCGGTGCCGTGACTGATCGAATCTCAATCCTCAAGCCCTCGCAGGCGACTCGACTGCGAGGGCTTTTTCGTCAAGAGCGATCTGGTTCTCAACAGGGCCATCGCCTTGTTGAATCTGGGATATTGGGTGCCACGGTCACGGAGCTTCGACGTGGCCGTGAGAGTGGGAAGCAGCCTTCACGTCCTCGCACGGCCACGTCGAGGCTTCGTGACCGTGGCACCCCCATTTGAAACAGGCGATGGCCCTGGGTTCTCAAAGGGGCCAGCCGTGCGGGATCGCGAATCTTCGGAACTTCATCTTGGAAGGATCGGCAGATTCGGCTAGTTTTCGCCGCGAGCCTGGTCTTGCGGGATCGGCGCAAGCCACGGAAAGGCTGCTTCTCGTCATTCAGAAAGGAATCTGCACCATGCCTCTTTGTTCGTCTCGCATCACGGATGCTGTTCGTCGCGGGGGGCTGCGACTGGCCGCGCTGGCGTTTGTCGGCGGCAGCCTGTTCGCCTTCGCCAGCGACTCATTCGCGCAGGGGACTCCCGCCCAGCGCACCACGTACACGCGCGACCAACAGCGCGGCATGATCGACGACTTCAGCGACTCCCTGCAAGACCGCGATCGGAATCGCCGCGCAGCCGGTGATCGTGCGTTTCCGAACACACCGGCCGGGGGAGTCACCGCCGAGTTGAAGCAGCTTCGCCCGCTGATCCGCGACTTTTCAAACGATGCCTCGCAGTTGACGTACGCCTTGAACGATCAGATTCGGCAGACGCCCGCACTGCGAACGCTGTACACCGACGCGCTGCGAGTCAGTGCCGAGGCGGTGGGCCTCGACAAGCGTGCGGGTCAGGAGAACGATCACCGCATGCTGGCCGAAGACTTCCAAAAACTGGACGCGGATTGGCGCGAACTGGCCTATCGCATGGAGGGCGTGCGTGGCTTGCAGGCCGACACACGCGACTTGATCGCCAACCTGAACGATGGCGGTGGGCAGATTCGCAAATCGTTGAACATGCAGCCGCAGCTCAACCGTCAGGGCTTGTACATGAAGACGGCCAGCCTGGCGGGCGACTTGGAAAACCTGGTCGATGACATCAACGCGGAACTGGGCCGATCGAAGAACGCGCAGCAGTACGCGATGCAGGGGAACCGCATCAAGCAGGAAGTGCTCGGACTGGCGGCGCTGTCTCGCGACGATCAGGCCGACACGGCGCTCGTCGTCGAGGAATACAAGCGCGTCGAGGCGATGTGGCTGCCACTGGCGGTCAAGCTCCAGGCCGAAGACAACCGTTACCTCGAACGCAGCCTCCGCCGCATCACGCAGACATCGGGTGAGATTCACCAACTGCTGCTGCTGCCACAAAAGATCGACAAGCAACAGCTCGTCTATTTGACCTCGGCCCTCAAAAAGGACATCGACGAATTCTTCGAGCGAACCCCGCTGATCCTCGTGATGCACCTGCCCAAGGCCAAATCCGCATTATCGACGGCGGACCAGTTCTACGGCGTGTGCGAACACTTCGTCGATGTGGTGAACACCGGCAACAATTCCGATGAAGTTCTCGATTCGTTCCGTTACATCGAGCAGGCCGAGAAGAGCTTCAACGAGGTTTACAGCCAGATCGACAGCGATCGCGCCGTCGCCGTGCTGCAACGGATCGACCAGACCGTCAGCACGATCCGCACGTCGCTGCAATTGCAACGGGAAGACTTCAACCGGCCGGCCGCCAACGATCTGGCCGCGTCGATTGAGAACCTCACCGAGCAGCTCGACTTCGCCACCAAGCGCTGGCTGAACGACGATCGTCAGCCGTTCGGCAAGGTCTGCTTGCAGGAGACATCCGGTTTGGCCGATGCAGCGGCGGCACTCCATCAGGACTTGGTGCGGGGCGTTCCGGTTTCCCAGCTTCGTCAGGAGATCGACCAACTTTACGACAACTGGCGCACCGTCTATGGCTACCTCGTGAAGTGCCAGACCGATGACCGACAGACACTCGGCCGTTTGTCGTCGCGTCTCACGCCGGCGCTCGTGGAGCTGCGAACGTTGATCACCCAATAATCACGTTGACACGGTGGCTTGTGACCACGGCCCGGCTTCTTGCGAGAAGCCGGGCTTTTTTGTCGCCCTGTCGGCCCTTGATGCGCCCGACAAATCTACGGTAGTCCCGCCGCTCCGTCGGCGGGACGTGCTGCAATGAGCGTCCCCGCTGGTGCAGGGCCATCGCCTTTTTCAAATGGGGGTGCCACGGTCACGGAGCTTCGGCGCGGCCGTGCGAGGAAGTGAAGACTGCCTCCCACTCTCACGGCCACGTCGAAGCTCCGTGACCGTGGCACCCAATACCCCGGATTCAACAAGGCGATGGCCTTGCCGCTGGTGTGGACACCACCCCCGCAACGGTCCCGTCGGCGGAGCGGCGGGACTACAGTACTTGTTGTCGGGAACGCGCTTCCTTGACGCCCGAGTCTGGATCGCGAACATGGCGGCTCGACTTGGACCTGTGAACGCATTCCGGAGGAGCGGTGGATGTCACGGACGGATGACTTGTACTCGGAACTGACCCGGTTGCTGCGCGAGGCGGCGCTGCTCGGTTCGTGCAGCAGTGTGCTCGGGTGGGACGAGCAAACGTACATGCCCGAGGGGGGGACGCAGTTTCGTTCGGAACAGTTGGGCCTCATCGCGGGGATGACTCACGAGCGGGCGACCTCGCCGCGCATCGGTGAATTGCTGAGCGAACTCGAAGCGGCGGGAGACCTCGGCGATCCCGCTGGCGACCGCGCGGTCAACGTTCGTGAGTCGCGACGGTCCTACAATCGGGCGACCAAGCTGCCGCGAAGACTCGTCGAAGAGTTGTCGCGCACCACGACGCTGGCCCAGCAGGCGTGGGTGGCCGCGCGTCGGAAGTCAGACTTCCCGCACTTCCTGCCGTGGCTCGAAAAGATGATCGGGCTGAAGCGTGAGGAGGCGGAGGCCATCGGTTACGGCAGCGGCGTCCCGTACGACGCGCTGCTCGACGACTACGAACCGGGCGCGACGACCGCCGACATCACCAAGGTCTTCGCTCCGCTGCGCGATGAGTTGGTGAAGCTGGTCTCCGCAATCCATCACTCGTCAAGGCGGCCCGACATCGACATCCTGACGCGGCACTATCCGAAGACGCCGCAGATCGTGCTCGCCGAAGCCGCCTCCAAGGCGATCGGATTCGACTTTGAGCGAGGCCGCATCGACGCCTCGGCTCATCCGTTTTGCAGCGGCTTCGGTCCCGGCGATTGCCGTCTGACGACGCGCTACAGCGATCATCACTTTCCATCCGCGTTCTTCGGTGTGCTGCACGAATCGGGGCACGGGATCTACGATCAGGGATTGCCGACCGACAGTTTCGGCCTCGGGATCGGGCAGGCCGTGTCGCTCGGCATTCACGAATCGCAATCGCGGATGTGGGAGAACTTCGTCGGCCGCAGTCGGGCCTTCTGGACCTACATGTACCCGACGGCGCAGCAGGCGTTTCCGCAGGCTCTCGGCGAGGTCGGCTTCGACGATTTCTGCTTTGCGATCAACGATGTGCGCCCCTCGTTCATCCGCGTCGAGGCGGACGAAGTCACCTACAACCTGCACATCATGCTGCGGTTCGAGATCGAACAGCTTCTGATCGCGGGAGATTTGAAGCCCGCCGACGCGCCGGGAGTCTGGAACGAAAAGTTCTCGCAGTACTTCGGCCTGACGGTCCCGAACGACTCGCAGGGTTGCCTGCAAGACATTCACTGGAGCGGCGGGTTGCTCGGCTACTTCCCGACGTACGCGCTCGGCAACATGTACGCCGCGCAGTTCTTCAACGCCGCGCGGCGAGACCTCGGTGACTTGGACGAGATGTTCGCACACGGTCAGTTCAAACCGCTCAAGGCCTGGCTGAACGAGAAGATTCACAATCACGGCAAGCGCTATCCGGCGCGACGGCTCGTCGAAGTTGTCACCGGCCAGCCGCTGTCGCATCAACCGCTGATCGACCACTTGAACCAGAAGTTTGGTGAGTTGTACGGACTGAAATGACACGTTTAGCCGCAACGCCATCGGCGTGCGTGCGATCGACGATTGGCCCGCGTCCGCTCCCACGCCGTTGGCGTTGGGGTTAAACATTGAGGAATCATCCAGATCATGTCCGGTTACAAATACGACACCGTTTCCGAGAAGGCTCCCACTCCCGGCCGCTCGCTCTTGGCGGCGATCCTGCTCGTGGGCGTCGCCGCGATCGCTTTCACGGTTGCGTTCAAGCAGTCGCTGAAACCGAACCACACGCCGTCCAAGTTGCTCGCCAAGCCGGCTCCCGCGATCAAGGCCGAGGGGTGGCTGAACGGCCCCGGCCCGACAGAGGACGAATTGCGAGGCAAGGTCATCGTCCTTGATGCGTGGGCCTACTGGTGCGGCCCGTGTCGTGCGGCGGCTCCCGAACTGATTGCTCTGGAACGGAAGTATCGCGATCGAGGTGTCGTGTTCCTCGGACTCACCTCGGAAGGCGAAGACCAACTGGCAAACAGCCGCCGCTTTATTGAAGCGACCGGCATCACCTGGCCCAACGGCTACGGGGCAGTGGAAACGTTGCAGGCGCTCGAAGCGGACTTCATCCCGCAAATGTGGGTGTTCGATCGCGGCAATCGCATCACGTGGGATGTCTCGTCGAATGAGCCGATCGAATCCGCTATTGATCGAGCGTTGGCGGAGACTCCATGAAACCGGTCGAGCAGCAACGGGCGAGGGACGAGCCGCGGAAAGCGTGTGGCCCGTGGATCGCGTTCCGAGTTACCGTCCTCTTGGTTCTGGTGGTCGTCGCCTGGAGAATCTCGCTCATGTTATTCGGCTCGCATGGCCCGCTTGGTCTGGTTGACGGCAGGCTGCGGCCGTGCCCGAGTTCTCCCAACTGCGTCTGCTCGCAAGACGAGGATGCCGGGCACCACATCGAACCGTTGCAGTTTACCGGTTCGCCGCGCGAGGCCTGGGACCGGCTGCACACTCTCGTCGAGACGCTGCCGCGCACGCGAGTCGTCTCGCGCGACGACCGTTATCTCCACGTCGAGTTCACCACGCCGCTGCTGCGGTTCATCGACGACATCGAGTTCCTGCTGGACGAGACCAACTCGGTCATTCACGTCCGCTCGGCATCTCGCATCGGCCACTCGGACCTCGGTACGAATCGAAAGCGGATCGAGGCGATTCGTCAACGCTCGTACTTGTGTGGTGCTTCAACCTGAGGGGAGCATAAAAATCAGGGTGGTGGGGGCAGAGTCTTCGATGGCCCTGAGGTGAGTGGCAAGACCGGGGCCATCGAAGCGGCTGTGTTTTCTGTCAAGCGTTTTTTTGTCATTTGTGTTTCCGCGGGGTTGGTGTTGTGTGTGCGGTCTGGTGTGTTGTCGGT
>JAYUFF010000043.1:0-7661 GCA_043738825.1 Schlesneria sp. | reverse complement strand
CACCCCGGCTGGCTCACCCTCTGGCGCGGCCTCGACAAACTCCTGCTCGCCATCAGAGGATTCGTCGCAATGAACCAAAGATGTGGGTAAGTTCAAGGCTTGAAGCAAGCCGGGCCACCCAGCGTCCCGGAGAAAAGAACAGGATCGCGGGTGCCTCGATCTCGCGCACCGAGTGGCTGCGCACGTTAAGGGCGCGCGTCTTGATGCCGAACGATTCCAGCGCCATCCGAACGTCGAGTACGGACGCTCCTTCGTCCGTGCCTAACGAATTCGACTGGAAGCGAGACTCGACTTCAGACATCGCAACGTTCTGTCCCAGACATCGCAGCATCGAGCTATGTCGAAGTTACCGCGCAGTTCGGCAGCCGCAATTCGCCTATGTCTTGCGCAGAACCGGCGTCGGGATCCAACAACAAGCCCAAGGCCGCGAGCATCCCGTTTAGTATCATCGAACCGTTCTCCTGCGCCGGAGGAATACCACCAGCGCGATCACGACGACAACGGTTCCGCTCGGAATAGCCCACCACAGCCAAGCTGATCGAGATTTGACAGGCTGCACCGCCCGGTTGATGGCGAGTTCGGCAAACTCATCGACTCCGCCGGTGACCCGGACCTCGTTGGTGGTGGCATCATGAAAGACCGTATTCGGCGGAAACTTGAGATCGAACATCTCAGACGACATCGCGCGATCAAGCTCAATCTTGGTCGCGACCCAATCAGCCGTTTGATACACAACCCGCCTGCTGACCTTCGCCGCACCGGCATCTTCCGGGGGAGTTCCCATTTCGTCATCGAACCCGCGAATGGGGTAGTAGTAGTTGGGGCGGACCTCTTCGATCTTCACGTCCCGGACGATCCGGGAGGGTTTGAATTGCTTCTCATCACCACCGGTTTCAACAGTGAATGTGTCGAGTGCCGGAACCAGGGCGGTAACTCCGTACTCGATGCGGCGCGGGATTGCCCCGCGTACGACATCCAAATACGCCCGCTCAATGTCCCACCCATTGATTCCTTTCACGGTGGTCTTCCACACTTTGACAACGACGACGGTCGGCACACCGTCGAGCGTGTATTCGCCCACGACGCGCTGTTGGACCGGGTCCGGTCGAAAAAACGCATCTATCGGGTGAACGTTCCCCTGCCAGTTGGATCGCGGCATGGCAAGTGGCGGAAAGTACTCGACCTCAATGGCGGGCGGTTTCAGAGTGACAGCCCCCTTCCTGTGCTGTTCAATTTTTTCACCGCCAAACCAAACCCGAAATTTGCCATCATCAAAGCCGCCCGAGATGACAAGGCGATCGGACAGCGAAGTCGCCAAATCGGATGGAAGCGACTCACAATTGGGGTGTTGCAGTTCGGAAAACTTTGGACCCAGGAACTCGTGTCCGTTGGAAGACGACCACCGGTAACGCCATTGGTATCGTTCGCGATTAGTCCAAAAGTCTTGCTGAATCGTACGCGTTAGGGAGGCGATGTCAGGTGCTTTGGCTGCCCGGGCCTGCTGAATCATCCTCTCCATACTGGCCCGCGTTGTCGCGGAGACTTTTCCCCGCTCCAATGCGGCCTTGAACTTCTCGGCCATTTTCTGCTGATGCTGCCAGGGTGCCTCGGTGGGCTTAGATGTCCGACGCCAAGTCACTCGCAGCGTTTGCGACGCAACAGCGTTCTGTTGGAACATGGCGTCGTAATCCTCGACACCGAGTTGAGTAAACAATGCCACGAGTAACAGCGGTGACATCACTAGGCTCCAGTTGGAAGTCGTGAACTGCGGGGCGACACGCGTGCCCCCCGCAGCAAACGCTTTAGGCACTCATCAGATGCACATCATGCACTTCGAATAACCAGCCATGACCCGACAAGAGTATTCCACACAGCCTATATGCGCGCCTGTTATCGCATCGAGTCTATCCGTACATGGCGATGTAGCGGGCGCCTGAGCGCCCCCCCACGCCGCGTTACCTAGGGAGCATGACCAACCGCCCGTAATGCATGTTGCGATCACACCGGTCGATGTGCAACCTGCCGCCCCCGCATCACAATAGAAACCGTATGCGGGATCAAAACTGGCGGTGCAAGGATCGGGTACACACATCGAACACGTTGATGCACCGAAGGCGCACTGACCGTTCCACGTGATCCCACCAACCAAAGCCGCCTGTTGTCCCGGTTCCAAATCGACAGCAGTCTGGTCCCAAGGCATCTGCATTCCCAAGAGAATGGCCAGCCCCAACACGCACGCTGCCGAATGCCTTACGATGTTGCATGGCCGTCTCCCTCTGACAGAGTTCTCGCACCGCAGGACAACGCAACACGCGATTGTTTAGTCGGCGGGAATCATGTGAGCCACGGGGCGCGATTTCAACAGAGGCGGGACAGTTTCTGGCCATTTTGCCACGCGCTCGCCGAGATGCGGGCCGTGAGTCTGACCACGAACGTCTCCCCCGAAGACGGGGGCGAGGGGACCGGAAAGGATCACTCACCGAGGAACGCCTTCTTCAACTCGTCGATGACCGCGTCAGGCATCGGGGCGACGCTGCCGACGGCGCGGCTGTTGATGATCGCCTCGGCGGTCGTCTCCAACACTTCGAGGCGATCGAAGGTGTCGAGGATGCCGGAGCCGACGACCAGCACGCCATCGTTGTCGAGCAGCACGGCGGGCGAGCGGGGTGAGACGTGATCGGCGATGCTCCCCGTTGTCCCTTCGGTCTCTTTCGTCCCTTGTGTCCCTTCAGTCTCATAATGGACTCCATATGGAACCCGGCCGACATCGCGGAGAAAGATATAGCTCTCGGGAATCGTGCGGGCGTCGAGTTTGACATCCGTCACGCTGAACGCCGTCGCGTTGACCGGGTGCGCGAAGACGATCGCACGGACTTCGGGATGACGGCGATAGATGGCTCGGTGCGCGAGGGCCGCGCGGCTCGGATGCTTCTCCGGCTCACACGTGTCTCCGCGCACCAGCACGATGTCGTCGATGTCGAGCAGCGACCGGTCGCGTTGCGACGGCGTGATGAGGAACGAGTCGTCATCGACTCGCGCGGAGAAACTTCCCTCGGTGCTGATGAGCAGCCGCTGGCGGCAGCCTCGCCGCAGGAACTCGCACAGTTGGCGACGGAGTTCCTGTTCGTGGCTGGTCGCGGCGGAAGGTTCGACCGGCTGCAAGGTGACTCGCCGCTGCTCGGCCATCGCAAGTTGTTCGTCCGTCAGATAGCGAACGTCGCCCAGCATCCGGGCCTTGATGATTGTCTTGCCCGCGAATTCGAGGGCCTCGAACCGCTGATACGCCTGCGACAACGAACCGCCTCCCACGACGACGCCGTGATTTTCGAGGATCACGCAATCGGGAATCGATTCGCCATCGGGTGAGCCGGCAAACGCCTCGGCGATGTTCTGCGCGAGCCGCTCGCTGCCGGGCAGGGCATACGGCGCGAAGGCGACTTCGCCGCAGACCGAATGCGCCTGATGAAACAGCCGCGTGTCGGGGAGTTGCCGACAGATGCTGAACGCGACGAGTGCGACCGGATGCGCGTGGACGATCGCGCGGATGTCCGGCCGCGACTCATAGATGGCGCGGTGAAAGGGGAATTCGGAGGACGGCCGATGCGGTCCCTCGACCGAGCCGTCAGTCTTCACGCAGACGATGTCGTTGCGAGTCAGGCTCCCCTTGTCGATCCGCGCGGGGCTGATCCAGATGTCACCATTCGACTCACGAATCGACAGGTTGCCGCCCGAGGTGGTCGTCATGCGGTGGCGATAGATCCGCTCCATCGTCTGCATGATCTCGTCGCGCGGATGAATCAACTCGCGGGGAAGAGGCATGGCGGCGAGGCTCCGTATCGGGCTGTGGCGATTGGCAAGTCGAGGTCGTGCGCGAATCGTTCGCGCACGACCAACTTGGCCACAGGATGACCGCTTCGCTGTCATCACGCCAGCTTCGCCGGGCTGACCCTCAGCGCCATCGCCTCGTTGATTCTAGAACTCAAGCCAAACAGATGCGGCAGCAAGAGAAGCCTGAAGCGCAAGCGAAGGAATGCTTCGCTCGCGCTTCAGGCTTCTATCAGTTTCTTCGCTTCAGCGCTTCAGGCTTCTATCAGGTTCTACGCTTCAGTGAGAAAGGGGCAGGTTCTGCGACCTCGTCACCGTACCAGAGTCAGCGTCGCGAGCGCAATCGCCGCCGTCTCGATCCGCAGGACGAGCGGCCCCAAGCGGATCGGTTTCGCGCCGGCTGCTACGGCCAGCGCAACCTCCTCGTTGGTGAAGCCACCTTCGGGGCCGATGGCAAAAACGATGGATGGTTGTTGGTTGTAGATCGAGACAGAGACCGACAGCGGACTCGCGTCGGTAGTCAGATGCGCGATGAAGGCCGCTCGATTGGAGAACTCGTGTCGCACAAAATCGGCCCACGCTGTAACCGGTGAGACTTCGAGCAGATGGTTGCGTCCGCATTGCTTGCAGGCGGTGATGACCGTCTGCCGCAGCTTGTCGAGTTTGCCGTCACGCGGATCAACGCTGCTGCGCGCGGTGACCAGCGGCACGATTTTCGTCACACCGAGTTCCGTCGCCTTCTCGGTCAACCAGTCGAACCGATCTCCCTTCGGCACGGCCGTCCCGAGAATGACTTCTCGCGCGGGAGACGCTTCGCGCCGCGCGGCCACGATGCGCAGTTCAACGTGCCGCTTCCGAACGGCCACGACTTCGGCGGAGGCCACCAGTCCCCGGCCATCGAACACCTCGACCGCCTCACCGGCGGCGATTCGCAAAACATGCATCAAGTGATGGGCCTCGGGACCATCGAGTGTGAGCGTTCCAGACTCGGGACAACTCGGCGCGAAAAAACGATCGGGCATGCGGAGCCTTTCGTGGGTTGATCCTCGGAGATCGACTTCGGCTTTGCGCCGAAGCGAGACTTCACGCGGCCATGAATGAGACGTTTCCACGTTTAGCCCCAACGCCAACGGCGTGGGAGCGGACGCGGACGAACCGTTGATCGCTCCCACGCCGTGGGCGTTGGGGCTAAACATCTCACTCATGACGCGTGCGGTATATCGCGAGTCCGCAGTCCTTCCAAGCGACCGCGCGGCAGTTCGTGCCGGTTGCCGATCGTCTCGACTCGAATGCCGCTCGACGAGTCTGCCAACAGCACGATTTGGTCTGGACCCGATTTCCAGTTTCACCTAGTTTCTCCACAGACGGCTTCTCGTTCGCCGAATTCCCCCCCCTTCCAAAAAAGGAGTTTTGGATGCGCAAGTCTGGCGTTTGTCTCGTGTTGACTGGAGCCGCCGTGTGGCTCACCGGTTGTGGCATGCAGTTTGGCGGATCATCGGCCTCGTCCACGCGCGGCGGCCTGGCGGTCGTCGATCTGGACAAGGTTGCGGCTGAGACTGGCAAGAGCATCCAGATGAAAGAGGGCTTCGAGCTTCAAGAGAACTCGGTGAAGCAACAGCTCACCGACGCACAGTTCAGTTTGAACTCGCAGCTCGAAGAGAGGAAAAAGGAACTCGGCGAAACGCCGACGGACCAGCAGCAGAAGGAGTTTGCTCAACTCCGCTCCAAAGCCAGCAACGCTCTTGGCAGTTTGCAGAATCAGGCGGGTACGAAGCTCAACCAGTACCGGCAGGATCAGATCGCCAAGTTCCGCACCGAGATCAAGCCGCTCGCACAAGAGATCGCTTTGAAGCGCGGGCTGAGTGTCGTGATCCCGAAGAACGATGGCTTGCTGTTGGCCGTTGATCCAGGAGTGGACATCACCGAAGACGTGATCAAGGCGTATCGCGAGCAGCGTCCTGCCCCGACAGTCGCTCCGGCTGCCGCCGCATCTGCGCCGCAGAGTGCTGCCAAACCGACCGCTGCTCCCGTCCGCGCCGCAACCAAGCCGAAGGACACGGAAGAAAGCACGAACTGATTCGTGGCGTCGTCCGCATCGACCGGTGTTCGCTCTCAGTTTTGACTCACCACGCCCTTCGGATGTCAGCATTTCCGAAGGGCGTTTGTATTGATCGGGCTTGGCGAAGCATGCCGCTGCTCGGCCCGACCAAGCCAAACGCAATCCGAAGCGCAAATCGACTTCAAATTGTCATTGGAAGCGGCCGATAGAGGGCAATCTTGCTCCCACTGCGTCAGCGCTGGCGATCCGTGGGCGGCTCATCCTTTGAATGTGGCTTCATGGCGAATCGCAACGATCGGGGCGTCCTGACCTGGCTGACAACAGTGTTCGCGCTGGCGTGCTTTGGCCTCGCCGCGCCGGCCCGGTCATGGTCGCAGCCGACCGCACCCGCAGTCCAGTTCGGTGACATTCCCCCGGCAGCGCTCCCACGCACTGCGGCCCCTGTTCCATCGCGGCCCTTCGTGGCGCGTGGCCCCTGTGACCCGGACTACTCGATTGTCAGCACGCGCGGCTGCAAGCATCAGGTCGAGTGCTGTCAGCCCTGCCACTATCAGGTCTACCGCTTCGATGGTCCCTGCGGCGGTCGAGCCAGCAGTCTCGATGAGTTGTATGCGTCGCTGCAACCGGGCGTGCCCGTCTGCTTCATGGCGCACGGCAGCTTCGTCGAATGGGATTCGATGTTGCAGGACTGCGCCGAAACCTATCGCTGGTTACGACAGGCCGCGCCTCATCAGCCGATTCACATCGTCTTCTTCACCTGGCCCGCCGATGACTCTGTCCGCCTGATCCGCACACTCGACGTGAACCATCTTGGTCGCAGAGCGGAACTGAACAGCCTGTATCTGGCGGAGTTGATTTCGCGCGTTCCCGAAGGTCATCCGATCAGCCTGATTGGTCACAGTCACGGAGCGCGCCTGGTCAGCGCGACGGTGCATGCCTTGGCGGGAGGCGTGGTGGAAGGGCGTTGCTTTGCGGGAGGCCCCGACCGCAGCCATCGGATTCGAGTCGTTCTGGCGGCGGCCGCCATCGATCACGATTGGTTCAATCCCGGCGGCCGGTTCGATCTTGCGTTGTGTCGAGCCGAAGCGGTGTTGAACCTGCGGAATCGACACGACTTTCCGTTGCTGTTCTATCCGACGCGCCGGCTGTTCTCACGGGGGGCACTCGCAATCACGGGCGTCACGCGCGGAGATCGGCGTCAACTCGGCGAACAGAACTGCCGGATTGACGACTGCGACATCACGCACATTGTCGGCCTCGGCCACTACTGGTCGCATTACTACTGTCAGCCCGACATCGCCTGCGCGATCCGGCACTTCGTCTACTTCGACGAGTGAGGCCCTGGTTCCGTTGGAGTGGCACGCCCTGAGTCATCGAAGTCCGGCTTTTCCGAAAGCCGGACTTCTCGTTGGGGTGCATCCTCCCGGAGAGAAGTCCGGCTAACAAAGCTAAGCCGGACTTCAGACTTCGATGTGCCTACGTCTCGGCTCGCAGACCGGCCTTGATGAAGGCGGGGTGGATGTTGGCGTAGCAGCGTTTGGCGGCGGCGAGGGCATCGTAGCCGGGCTTGTTGAAGACTTGGGCACTCACCTCGACGACGACGGAGCCGCGATAGCCATTGGTGCGGAGGAGCGTCAGGTACTCGGCGTAGTCGATGTCGCGTGCATCGCCGGGCAATGCGAACTCGGTCTTGCCGTCGGTTGTGAGGTTGTCCTTGATGTGGACAAAGACCGTCTCGCGAATCATCGCCGTGAGCGACTCCTTCAGATCGAGCTTC
>JAYUFF010000042.1:0-2912 GCA_043738825.1 Schlesneria sp. | reverse complement strand
TTCCCCATCAGGTGCAGGATGTTCTCCTTGCGACCCGTGAAGAAATTGTCGAGGCAGATGACGTTGTCGCCCCGTTCGAGCAGCCGCTCGCACAGATGACTGCCAAGAAAACCCGAACCGCCAGTCACCAAGATGGATCGCATGTTTGTCCTTGGCATGTCAGACAGAGAGTGTGTGAGCGTAACTGCCGGGCAAAGTGTAACGTCAACCGAGCGGCACGGCCTCCTCCATGACAAAGGGACACTGATCTTCATTGATCGACGCTGATCCGGATGAGTGAAGATCAGCGGAGATGAGTGTTCCTGGAGTTGCTTCATTGAGCGTCTGCAGGTGGATGCAGGTCCGAAACGATGAATCGTTTCCATTCCAGTTCAGTCTTGCACCCGAAGTTGATGAGGTATCCCACCGGCTGACGGGCAATCCGCAGGTAGTTGAAAAGCTGCGCTTCGTGGTCCGAGACCAATTCGGTGACGGCCTTGAGTTCCACGACAATGCCCTCGTACGCGAACAGGTCAGGCGTGTAGTGAGTTTCCAGAAGTTGGCCTTTGTAAAACATGGCCAACTCCTGCTTGGAACGAAAGGGAATGTCGCGCAGGGCCAGTTCAATCTCCAGACTTTGTTGATAGACCTCTTCGGCCATGCCGTAGCCCAACTGGTTGTAGACTTCAAACGCGGCCCCCATGAACTTGTAGCCTTCTGCTTTGAACATTTTCCGCCCTTCAAGGAATGGAAGAAAACAGAACACTAATTGACACTGATCTTCGCTGATTCTGATTAGTGAAGATCAGCGAAGATTAGTGTTCTTTGACTCTTCACATCGTGTCCTGTGGCATTGCTTGGCCGGACGATCAACAGCCGTGATAGCTTCGATACCAGTCCACGAATCGTTGCACACCCACTTCAATCGGCGTGCTGGGACGGAACCCCACATCGCGCGCTAGATCGTCCACATCGGCATACGTCGCGAGGACATCTCCCGGTTGGAACGGCAGGAAGTTTTTAACCGACTGTTTGCCGAGGGCCTGCTCAATCGTCTCGATCAGGTGCAGCAACTCGACCGGCGAATTGTTGCCGATGTTGTAGAGGCGGTACGGCGCGCGACTGGTCGCCGGATCGGGTTGCTCGCCGGACCACTCGGCGTTTCCAGTGGGAATGCGATCGGCGACGCGGACGACTCCCTGCACAATGTCATCGATGTAGGTGAAGTCGCGCCGCATCAGACCGTTGTTGAAGACATCAATCGGCTGGCCATCGTGGATCGCCTGCGTGAACAGCCACAGCGCCATGTCGGGCCGACCCCACGGGCCGTAGACCGTGAAGAACCGCAGTCCGGTCGTCGGCAGTTGGTAGAGATGGCTGTAAGTGTGCGCCATCAACTCGTTGGCCTTCTTCGTCGCGGCGTACAGGCTGAGCGGGTGATCGACGTTGTGATGGATCGAGAACGGCATCGTCGTGTTGGCCCCGTAGACCGAACTGGACGAAGCGTAAACCAGATGCTTCACGCCCGAGTGCCGACACGCTTCGAGGACGTTCACGAAACCGACGAGGTTGCTGTCCACATAGACGTGCGGGTTGGTCAGCGAGTACCGCACTCCGGCCTGCGCGCCGAGGTTGATGACGACATCAAACCGCTCCGCATCGCACAGCTTCGGCAGCCGCTCGCGATCCGCCAGATCGACCTCCACAAACCGGAAGCCGCTCCGCCCGGTGAGCTGTGTGAGGCGATCACGCTTCAATTGAACGGCGTAGTACGAATTGAGATTGTCCAACCCGACAACCTCATCGCCCCGGTCGAGCAACGCCGCACTGACGTGCATCCCAATAAACCCGGCCGCCCCCGTGACGAGGTACTTCATCTCAAATGATCTCCCCGAGACAGGCCGTGATGCTCCTCCTGAACATCTTCAATTCCTCCCTCGAAGACGCACTGGAACGATCAGGCCACTCGTCGCGGCAGATGATGGCAGAAGACTGCGGGCGAACCAAGCGACCGTCTTCCGCAGGCAGGGCCATCGTCTTGTTGAAACTGGGGGTATTGGGTGCCATGATCACGGAGCTTCGACGTGGCCGTGAGAACGAGAAACAACCTTTACCTCCTCGCACGGCCACGTCGAAGCTCCGTGACCGTGGCACCCCAACTTGAAAAAGGCGATGGCCCTGTTCCGCAGGTCGGTTTCCAGTGTCGTTTGCGGTTGGCAGCCGAGCCAGCGTCATTCGTTCCCAAGTTCCGGCTTGGTAACGCCCGCCCCCCATTCATGGTTGCATCGAAGCCTGACTCGCAAGCGAAGGAACTGCCACGACCTCTCTTCGCTTGCGCGTCAGGCTTCAATGTCACACTTTGTCATGGAATCTCCACGAGGCGTGAATAATCCGGGCTATCCGTCCAACACCCTCAAGACCCGCAAGGCGACTCGTCGGCCGTCCCCCGTCAGGGCGTGCTCCCAAATCCGGAGCACCTTCCAGCCCGCCCGTGTGAGCGTGCGCGTCACCAACCGATCCCGCGTCCGGTTCGCGACGAGCTTCCGCCGCCAGAAGGTCGCATGTCCGGCGGGAGCGGTGTAGTGCCGGGGACACCCATGCCAGAAGCAGCCATCGACAAACACCGCGACCCGCTCGACAGAAAACACAAAATCAGGCCGCCCAAACACCGGCCGATTCCTCCGCCACCCGCTGATCCCGTGCGAGCGAAAGATCGAGATCATCCTCAACTCGGTCGAACGATTCCCCCGCGAACGAACCCGCGACATGACCACGGAACGCTTCGCTTTTGTGAAGATGTCAGCCATCGCATTTCATTTCCATTCGGCCACGATGGTCTCCATGTGCCACTCAAAGGCATCTTTGTGAACCTGCAGTGATGCTGTTTTCGCTTCTGTGATGGGCTTGCCCTCGTATTGACGCAGAAAGGCATT
>JAYUFF010000041.1:0-7690 GCA_043738825.1 Schlesneria sp. | reverse complement strand
CGACGCGCAAGCGAGGGCTGAGCGTTTGATGATTGCGAAGCCCTCGCTTGCGCGTCGGGCTAGTTTTGAAATGTGCTCTGCTCATACGAGGATACTCTCTGTGCGCGAAGAGCCGGACATCGCGGGACGCTTAGTTGCCTCATGCATCAGCGACAGACAGGCCATGCGGACGAACAGCCCGTTCGTCACCTGATCGAGAATCACGCTGCGGTCTCCATCGGCGACTTCCGGAGTCAGTTCGACACCGCGATTGATCGGGCCGGGTGCGAGGATCAGCACGTCCTTGCGGGCGCGGCGGACTCGCTCGCCGTTCATGCCGAAGAAATGGGCGTACTCGTAGATTGACGGGAAGAACGCGCTGCGTTGTCGTTCGGCTTGAATGCGCAGCAGGTTGATGACATCGGTTCTCTCGACAACCTCATCCATGTTGTGACTGACTTCGACGCCGAGCCGCTCCACCTCGGGAGGGATCAGCGTCGCCGGGCCGCAGACGATCACCTTCGCCCCCAGTTTCGTCAGGCCCCAGATGTTCGAGCGGGCGACGCGGCTGTGCAGGATGTCGCCGACCAGGGCGACGGTCAGCCCGGCGATTTGCCCGCGATGCTCGCGAATCGTGAGGATGTCGAGCAACCCCTGCGTCGGGTGTTCGTGAGTGCCGTCTCCCGCGTTGATGACTCCGGCGCTCAGGTGCTTTGCCAGATGATGCGGTGCGCCCGACGTGCTGTGCCGCACGACCATCTGCGTCACGCCCATCGCCTCGATGTTGCGGGCGGTGTCGATGAACGTCTCGCCCTTCGTCAGGCTGCTCCCCGTCGCGGTGAAATCGACGGTGTCGGCCGACAGCCTCTTCGCCGCGAGGGCAAAGCTGGTTTTGGTGCGAGTGGACGGCTCGAAGAACAGATTGCCGACCGTCACACCCTTGAGATGCTCCAGTTTCGTGCAGCCATCCGAGAACTGTCGCTTGAAGTCGGCCGCGCGATCCAAAATCAACGTCAATTCGTCGGCGGACAAGTCCTGCAAACCAAGCAGATGCTTGCGGGACCAGACGAGAGGAGGCGGGGCGGATGATGGAGAAACAGCAGGCATGGCCCGATGCTAACAATCGCGCGCGAAGTCCGTCAAACAGGAGTCGATACAGATGTTTAGCCGCAACGCCAGCGGCGTGCGCGCTGATTCGCGAGCGGCTTCCCGATCAGCGCGCACGCCGCTGGCATTGCGGCTAAACGTTTCAAAACGACAGTTCTAACAATTCTCAAGACGGCCGCGCCCGGCGAACAGTGGCTTCCTATGATGTGTCTCCATTGGCAAGACCTCCCGCATCATGAGCATCACGCATGACCGACCACCTGCCCGACAAGCCGCCGCGACGCCCTCGCTACCACGGCACGAACCCGCGTCAGTTCCATGAGAAGTACAAGGAGCATCAGCCCGAGAAATATGCCGACGACGTGGCGAAGGTGATCGCCAGCGGAAAGACTCCGGCGGGGACTCACCGCCCGATCATGGTGCGTGAGGTTCTGGAAGTTCTCGCGCCGCAGCCCGGTGAGATCGCGGTCGATTGCACGTTGGGATACGGCGGCCATGCGCAGGAGTTGCTCGCGGCGGTACAACCGAGCGGACGATTGCTCGCGCTGGACAGCGATCCGCTGGAGTTGCCGAAGACGGAGGCAAGGTTGCGGGCGCTGGGCTTCCCGGCGGAGAGTCTGGTTGTGAAGCGGATGAACTACGCCGGGATCGCGCGGTTCATCGAGGTCGAAGCGCCGGGAGGAGCCGACGTGTTGCTGGCCGATCTCGGGCTGTCGTCGATGCAACTCGACGACCCCGCACGCGGGTTCACGTTCAAAGTCGATGGGCCGCTCGACATGCGGATGAATCCCGAACACGGCCAGTCTGCGTCGGCTCTGCTTTCAAAACTCAACGAGCATGACTTGGCGCGGCTCTTGAAAGACAACGCCGATGAACCGCTGGCCAGCACGTTGGCGCGAGCCATCCTGTTCGCTCACGATCGCAGGCCGCTGACGAAGACCGGCGAGTTGGCCGCTGTCGTCCGGGCCGCGATCATGGCACAGGCACGTCGTTCGAGCGAAATACCGGACGACGCCGTGCGTCGCGTGTTCCAGGCACTGCGGATCGCGGTGAACGACGAACTCGGATCGCTCGACACGTTCCTCGCCCAACTGCCGTACTGCCTGAAGCCGGGCGGTCGTGTTACCATCCTGTCGTTCCACTCCGGCGAAGACCGTCGCGTCAAGAAGGCGTTCAAGAGCGGACTGAGTGACGGCCTGTATGCCTCGATCTCAGACGATGTCATCCGCCCGTCGGCCGAAGAGCAGCGAGCCAACCCGCGCTCATCGGCCGCCAAACTGCGTTGGGCCGTCAGAAGCGTGACGAAATAGCCTGCTCCGCGCGATTGGGGATGCGGCGCTTCCATGTTTAGCCCCAACGCCATCGGCGTGGGAGCGGACGCGGGCGAATCGTCAATCGCACGCACGCCGTTGGCGTTGCGGCTAAACGTCCCACATCAGGTTGCGTGAGACAGGATCGGTTCACTGCGGTGCCCGCTCCACTACTGGACCAATTGAAATTTGCCGTAGTTCTGTTGGGCGAGCGGCTCCATGAAGCGGGTGAGTCCGACTCCACCTCCACGATCGGTGACCACGCCAATCGTGTGAATGGACACGCGCTGCGTCCGGTTTTGCGCAGAGATCGAGGTCACAATTTGAGCCGGCTGTCCGTCGGTCGGTTCGCCATCGGACAGGAAGTAGATCGCCTCGGGTTCCAATCCAAACGTGGCTGTCAGCGCCGCATGTGAAGCCGTGCCCAATTTCATTCCGCGATACATGACGGCGCGGCAGGCATCCGCCTTGTTTTCATCCGTGGCCGGAAGCAACCGAGGTTGCCAGGCCGCCGCCGATTGGTCGAACATCACGACGTCAAAAGCCACCGATTCCGGAAGCGAATTGATAACTTTGATGAGGGCCTGCTTCGCCAACTCCATCGGCTGCCCGCGCATGCTGCCAGACGTGTCGAGCACGAACACGACCCGCTTCGCACAAATGGGGAGGCCGTAATACGCCGGCAAATTGGTGTCCAGCGGTTCCGCCGCTGCGATGGCCGCAGGGGCCGGAAACGTGAACGCGGCCTTGTTCTCCTTCCACCAAAGGTTCCACTCGCGGCTGTTGTCCCGAAACTTCTTCTTGGTCAGCCGGGTCAGATAATCGACCACGTCATGTTGAATCAGTCCCTCCACTTTCGGAGTCAATTCCACAAGGAAGGTGACCGCCTCCGGCTCGCGAATGCGGCACATGGCCTGAACCACGCAGCGTCGATAGCCGAACTTGGTTTCAAACACCTTCGCGCCGGACATGAGTTTCACGGCTCGCGCCGCATGCGTGCCCCCCTGCTGGCCGAAGTCGTCGATCAGCGTCATCGGCAGCAGGATGTTGCTTTTGGGCAGCGCGAGGTAATCATCGAGGCTCTTGACCAGCTCGGGCTGCAACTCTTCATCGTCCGTGCAAACCAAGGCCCGCAGTAGTTCGGCGACCAGGTCGTTCGCGCCGGCCTTGCGCAGAGATTTCTTGTACTCGTCAAACAGGTACATGCGAGTCGGGCGTTCGTCCACCAGCTTTCGCAGTGCCTGCTGAACCGCCACGCGAACCTGTGCCTCGTTGTCGGTCAGCCCGCGCTTGAGAATCAGCTCGGCGGTTTCCGGATGGGCCACTTCCGCAAAGGCGACAATCGCATCGGCTCGCGCGGCGGGAGCCTTCTTCTTCATCTCACGCAGGAATGCCGCCTTGGCTTCTTTGAAGGCCGGGTCTGACTCGGCAGCCCAACCAACGGGCGCGGCCACGACGAGCAAGGCAATCAGAATCAAAGTTCGAGAAGGCATGTGCGGTCTCTCAGAAAGAACGGCTGAAGAGTGAGCGGCAACATGCTAACGAAGTTGCGAGTTTTAAGAGCTGAATTTCTCGAAGGCTGCCGTGTGGTGGCTCTGTCGCTCTATTCCTCACGCCTTCATGAGTGAGACTTCGCAACGATGGCTCCAACGTAGCCCGCACTCCCCCGGGTGCGGGCTACGTTCGCTTGTTAGTCCACCGCACCGTGGCTAGACTTATGCCATGTAACTGTGGTTACAATTCTGATGGCAGCGGCTCACGTGGCAGACTGGCAAGATGTCTAGTTCAGTACGGGAAGCTCCCGCGAGCAAATGGTTGCTGCTCGCCTACAAAGTTCAGCGTGAACCGAGCGCAAACCGGGTCTACGTCTGGCGGCAGATGAAGCAACTCGGCGCGATCCTGCTGCAAGATGCCGTGTGGGTTCTACCCGAGACGCCCCGGACGCGAGAGCAGTTTCAGTGGCTGGCGGCCGAGGTTACGGAACTCGGTGGCGAGGCGACTTTGTGGACTTCCGACCTGATCTATGCCACCGACGATCAGATCCTGAAGCGGCAGTTTGAATCGCAGGTCGAGGAGATCTATCGCGAAGTGAGGACGGGGCTGAAACGAAAAGGCCGTGACTTGGCCGCGCTGTCGAAACGATACCAGCAGGCTCAGTCGCGGGATTTCTTTCAACACAAGCTGGGCCAACAGGTCCGCGACGAACTACTCGCGGCTCATGTGGTCAAGCCTGCCAAGCAGAGAGGTCGCAAGCGATGAAATGGGTCACGTGGGAAAACGTCGGAGTGGATCGCATGGCCTGTGCGTGGCTGATCCGCAACCAAATTGATCCGAAGGCAAAGTTCCTCTTCCTCCCGGTCGGTCAGAGGGAGCTACCGTCCGGTGCCGAACCGTTCGACATTCCCGGCGTGAAGCTCTCGCATCATCAGGGGCACTGTTCGTTCCATGCACTGCTGCGCGAGTACAAGCTCAATGATCCCGTGTTGCATCGCATCGCCCGCATCATCGACGAAGCCGACACCGTGCAGGAGGTTTGCGTCGAACCGGCCGCTCCGGGCCTCGACCTGCTGTGTGAGGGACTACGTCTGACCAGTCCCGACGACGAAACCGCTCTGGAGCGTGGAGCGATGATCTACGACGCGCTGTACGCCAAACTTGCGCAGGATGCGTTGGTCTAACTGAATCACCCGCGAACGTCGCAGGGTGATCGAAACGAGTCCCCCATCGAAGGAGTGCTGGTCATGAATCGAAACAGATGCATCACGATCAAGGTGTGGATGACGTTTGGACTGTGTTGCCTGATGACCGGGTTGGTCGCTGCCGAGGAATGGAAGTTCGAGGACGCCAAGGTGGGCGAGTTACCGAATGGCTGGATGGCGGCGAAGACCGGCGAAGGAGCGGGTAGCGTGTGGAAGGTGCTCGATGATGCGACCGCTCCGGCCGGATCAAAGGTGTTGGCACAAACATCCAGTGACGGCAAGGGACCACTCTTCAACCTGTGCGTCGCGGCGGAGCCGAAGCTGCTGGATGTCGAGATCAACCTTTCGTTCAAGGCGGTCAGTGGCAAGATCGACCTGGGAGGCGGTCCGGTCTGGCGCTATCAAGACGCCAACAACTACTACATCGCGCGAGTCAATCCGCTCGAAGACAACTTCCGCCTCTTCAAGGTGATTGGCGGCAAACGCACGCAGTTGGCAACCGCCGACGTGAAGGCCGCTGTGGGTAAGTGGCACACGCTGCGGATCGTGCATCGCGGCGACAGCATTCAATGCTCGTTGAATGACAGGCAGCTACTCGATGCGACCGACGATGCCATCCGCAAAGCGGGACAGATCGGCTTGTGGACAAAGGCGGATGCCGTCACATCCTTCGATGCGATCACGGTCAAAAATCAGGGCGAGGCCAAGGAGCGAGCCACTCTCGGCCCTGCCACCGCGTTGGCGGCGGGAGTTGCCGCGAGCGGTGCGGATTCGCCGAAATTTCCCAAGCAGGTGTTCGTCGTCAACACGGGAGATGCTTCGGTGTCGCTCGTCGATCTGGCGACGATGAAGGAGGTCACGCAGCACAAGGTCGGCCCGCGTCCGTATGGCATCGCCGTGATGCGGGACGGCAAATCCGTGGCAGTCGGCGTCGAGGACGAAGAGTGCGTGAAGTTCTTTTCGCTGCCGAGCTTTGAACTGCAAGCCAAAGTCCCCATTGGCAAGATGCACAACGACCACATCATTCTCTCGACGGACGGCCGCGAGATTTACGTCGCCAACTTTTTCAGCGATGACGTGTTTGTGATCGACGTGGCCACGCGGAAGGAAGCCGCTCGCATCACGGGTTGCAGCGCGCCGCATGTCGTGAAGTACGGGCCATTGCGACAACGAGCCTTCGTCACCTGCAAGAAAATCACCGGCATCGCAATCATCGACCCGGCGAACAAGAAGCTGCTGAAGTTTCACCAACTGAACGTCAACCCGCGCAGCCTGACGTTCTCACCCGATGAGTCGAAGGTCTACTTCGGCTCGTTTTGGGTGAACGGTTTCTTCGAGATGGACACCGAATCCGGTAAGGTCACGCGGTTGTTTGCCTTCGATCCGCCCGCCGACAACAAAGCCGATCAGGAAGTGACGTACCACGGAGTCGAAGCGGTGGGGAGCAACATCGTGCTGGCCGCCAACGAAGGACGTTCTTATGTGGATGCCGTTGATGTCTCGACTGGCAAGCTGCTTGATCGCCTCACCGCGTCCAAGCCGTGCTGTGTCGAACGCATCCCCGGCTCCGCCGATGGACCGACGCGAGTCCTGGTCAGCAACCTCGGTGACGGCACGCTGGAATTCGTCGATGTCGCCTGCGACGGCAGCCTGACTTCATTGGGGAAAGCCCAAGTGGGCAAAGCTCCGAAACGTGTCGCGTTTCTGCCATAGGAAATCATTTCCGATTTTTGATTGCCGAATTTCGATTTGTGGACGCCATCGTCGCGGCAGATCAAATTCATCCCAATCGAAAATCAAAAATCATCAACCACAAATCTCTAGGAGACACCATGAACGATCTTTCGCGACGCAGTTTTCTGTTCGCCTCTTCAGGGGCTGCGGCAGGGACATTCGCCGTTGCTGGGCTGCTCGATGCCGCCGAAGGGGATGGGCAGAAACTCGACTTCTTAGTGAGCGGGCTGGTCACGGGTGCTCTCAAGCCGCTGAAGCATAAAGCGATCCCCGGCTTCCTAAGTGCCGAACAGATCGCCCCGCATCACACGGCGCATTACGGCGGTGCGCTGAAGGGATATGTCGCCGCGGACGGGCGGCTCGAAGAGGCGACGAAGTCCGGCACCGCCGTGGATGCCGCCGCGTTCGGAGCACTCAAACGCACCATCAACAGTCGGGGCAACAGTGTCGTATTGCACGAACTGTACTTCGACGGCCTCGCCCCGAAAGCCGGTGATCCGGTCGTGGACGTGCGGAAAGCCATCGAACAGCGTTTCGGCTCGTTGGAGAAATGGTCCGCCGATTTCATCGCCAGTGCGAAGGAGGCGGCCGGTTGGGCCATGCTCGTGAGGCATCCGGTTAACGGCAAACTCTACAACGTCGTCAGCGACGAGCACGCGATGGGCCTGCTGTGGATGGCCGTGCCACTGGTCGTGATCGACACCTACGAACACGCCTTCTACATCGACTACCAAAACAAGAAGGCCGAGTACGCCGAGAAGTTCCTCAAGTTCATCGATTGGGCCGAGGCCGATCGGCGCTATCGAACCGTCATCGCGGGTTAGCGGGCTCTTTGGACGCCGCTCGATCAAACGGCTCGAT
>JAYUFF010000040.1:0-2918 GCA_043738825.1 Schlesneria sp. | reverse complement strand
AGCGTCGTCGCGGCCTGAGCCGCATAGAGCAGTTTCTGCTGCCGATCGTCTCCGTACCGCATCGACGCACTGACATCGAGCAGCAGGTGGCAGACGAAGTTCGTCTCCATCTCGTACTGCTTGATCGAGAGCCGGTCCCGCTTGTAGTACAGCCGCCAGTCGATGTGCTTCGGATCGTCACCGACCACGTAATCGCGGTGCCCGGCAAACTCGACGGCAAACCCCGACAGAGGCGACTTGTGCGCCCCGGCCAGATTGCCAAGCACCAACCCGCGCGGTTCGACAGTCCGGTCCGCGACACGGCTCAGAACTTCGGGGTTGAGGTAACGGGAGAGAACTGATGCAGTCATGTGTTGATCTCGGGAAGTCTGTATTCGTCTTCTGTCTTGTCCCCTCGCCCCGGCTTTGCGGGGAGAGGGCTAGGGTGAGGGGCTCTTCTCTGCCGGATGGTCACTTCACGCTACCAGTGCCGCTGTCTGTTTTGGCCTGTGATGACCGCAGCTTGCGAGTCACCACGGCCTTTCTTGCCGCTGCTCGTCGCTTTCGAGTCATCGCCGCCTTCTGGCCAGCGTCCTTCATCCGCTTGGCCCACTTGACCATCTTCGGTCGATCTCGCATCTGAATGATGGTCTCGGTCGAGATGATGTCCAAGTCGTGCATCTTGTGACAATTCGGGCACAAGATCACGAGGTTTGACAGATCATTGTTACTGCGATCTCCGTCGATATGAGCCACCTCCAAAACGTCAGGGATACCAAAGCCACAGTGCGCGCACAGCTTGTCGTAGCTTTCAAATGCGAGCTTCCGATAGTTGACTCGCTTCTCCACAGTAGGTCTCGAAGGATTTGCGAACTTGCTGAAGTTAGAACCATGACACGGGCCGTGCGAAGACCCCTCACCCTAGCCCTCTCCCCGCAGAGCCGGGGCGAGGGGACAAGAGAACGACCGCCTGCGGCGGTCAGGCTGGCTGCACGTACTTCTTGTCGGCCGGTGTCTTCTCCATCAGCATCCCAATGAGCTTCTCGCTGTTCACATCGGCCGCTTGAGCCGCGTAATTCGGAGCGATGCGATGGCGGAGCGCGCCCTTGGCCACGGCTTGCACGTCACCGACGGTGGCGTGATAGCGCCCGTAAAGAATCGCTCTCGCCTTCGCGCAGGTGACGAGAGTCAGCACGCCGCGCGGGCCGGCACCCCAGTTGACCCACTTGTTGACGAAGTCGGGAGCTTCCACCGCTCCAGGTCGCGACGCACGGACCAGCGCGTGCGCATAGCCCAGCACCTGATCGCTGACCGGCACGCGATGGACCAGCTTCTGGTAGGTGATGATGTCGTCGCCGTGCATCGAGGTTTCGATGGTCCCCATCTGGCCGGTCGTCACTCGGCGGGCGATCTCCCACTCATCGGCCGCCGTCGGATAATCGACTCGAATGTGCAGCAGGAACCGGTCGAGTTGGGCTTCGGGCAGCGGATACGTTCCCTCCTGTTCGAGCGGGTTCTGAGTCGCCAGCACGAAGAAGGGATCGGGCAGCTTGTGAATCTTGCCACCCGCCGAGACCTGCCGCTCCTGCATCGCTTCAAGCATCGCCGCCTGCGTCTTGGGGGGAGTCCGATTGATCTCGTCCGCCAGGATCATGTTCGCGAACAGTGGGCCGGGGAGAAACTTGTACTCGCGGTTGTGAGTCTCCATGTTCTCCTGAATCACGTCGGTCCCGGTGACATCGCTCGGCATCAGGTCGGGCGTGAACTGGATGCGCTTGAACGACAGGTGCAGTGCCTGCGCGAGCGAACTCACGAGCAGGGTCTTCGCCAGTCCGGGCACCCCTTCCAGCAGCGCGTGACCGCGGGAGAAGACCGCGATCAGCACCTGCTCGATCACCTCGTTCTGGCCCACGATCACCTTGGCCAGTTCGTCACGCAGTTTGTTGTACGCCTGCTCGCACTTCTGCACGGCAGCCACATCGTCGGGAGAAAGATTGTCGGTCGTCATGGGTTGGCTTTCATTTGGAGTGCGGCGATTCATCGCCGCTTTGGTTTTTGCGGCGAAGCCGCTGTCTCTTGATTTCTATCCCTTGGTGACCAGAACGAAGCGGCTCCGCCGCGAAGGAAAAGCGGCGATGAATCGCCGCACTCCAAATTGTTCAGTCCACACTCTCAAAGTATTTCCTCAGCCGTTCCTCATAAGCACGCGGTGGTTTCTGACCGGCACCGGCGCGGATCGACTTGCGGAGTTCCGGGGGCAGCTTGGCGAACCACGGTTCGTCCTTGAGTTGTCTTGCCAAGACTCCCTCTTCCGGTTCGCGGCCCTTCGTCGATTTGTTGTCGGCGACATCGGTCCCTTCCGGCTGCTTCTCGATCTTGCCGTCCTTCACCTTTTGATTGGTGGTCGGAGCGCCATCCTTCTTCGCCAGTTTACTTGAGTTCGACGGCTGACCGGGCTGTGGCTGACCTTCCGGACTCTCGGACGGTTGCGGCTGACTTGGCTGACCCGGTTGAGCGGGCTGGCCGTTCGGCGTCTGTTGAGCCAGCGGCAACTGAGCCTGACTGAGCGCCTGCTGCATCGCCTGTTGAGCCTTCTCACCGGCGATTGCCTGCGCGGTCACTTTCGGTGATTGCGGGACGAAGCCCGTGCCGAGTTGTCCCGGATTCGCGGCGGGCTTGCCTTGTCCGGGTTGTCCCGGCATCGGTTGCCCTTCGCCCGGTTGGCCACCTTCCGCCGGCATCGGCTGACCTTCACCGGGTTGACCGTCGGCAGGCATCGGTTGTCCTTCGACCGTTCCTTCGGGCAGAGGCTCACCGGCAGCCAGCGCTTCCGCCAACATTTGAGCCGCCGCTTCGACCGCTGGAAGATTGGAGGCCATCTCCAGCGCTTCGCGCAGCGGTTGGTTGGCGACTTCCGTTTGACCCGACAATTCGACCGC
>JAYUFF010000039.1:0-7703 GCA_043738825.1 Schlesneria sp. | reverse complement strand
ATACTTCTTGTTCATCAGAACCTCCTTGTTCAACAGAGGTTCTCCGATTTCAACCCGGTCAATCAACCCCAAATCTGAGACCTGACAGGGCACTAGTTATGTTTGTGTTTTCGTGGACTCACCAAATGTCCGAAGAATTGTTCGATGTCGTCGATGAACAGGACCGCGTGCTGAGGCAGGCTCCGCGTTCGGTTGTTCACGCGAACAAGTGGCTGCACCGGGCGGCACACATCTTTGTGTTCAACTCGCGCGGTGAGTTGCTCGTTCATCGGCGGTCGGCCACGAAGGACGAGTGCCCAAACGTCTGCACGTCCTCCGCGTCGGGACACCTCGCGGCGGGCGAGGACTACTCGACCGCTGCCGTCAGGGAACTCGAAGAGGAACTCGGGCTGACCTCACCCGTCGAGTTCCTCGGCATCATCCCGGCCAACGGGGCCGAGACCTCGTTCGAGCACAGCGGCCTCTTCCGGACGACCACCGACCAGCCGCCAATCTTCGACCCCGGCGAAATCGCCTCGGGCGAGTTCCTGCCGCTCGTTGAAGTGACCGCACGCCTCCAGCGCGACCCCGACGACTTCACGCCCTGCTTCCGTACGCTCTTTCATTGGTACAGCGAACGGTTTGACGGCTGATGTCCGGCTTGTCTTCACGCCGGACTTCTCTTCGGGAAAGAAAAAGAAGAAGTCCGGCTTTCAGACAAGCCGGACTTCGGGAAATCGGTCACTCATTAAGTTCTTTCACCAACTGCTGAACCGCATCAATGATGATCTCTTCCACGTTGAGGGCGAACGGGCCGGGGAGGCGGGTGTAGCGCATCGCGCCGCTCGCCTCGTAGCCTCCCTCTTCGAGGACTCGCCGCGAGGGGACGTAGCCGAACACGTCGTTCGAGTAGCCCGCGACCCACAGCGATCGGCCGGTCAACTCACGCTTCAGTCGCAGCGAGAAATCGACGACAGTCTCACCGGCCAACGCGACGAACAGCAGATCGTCTCCGAAGCGAACGGCTTGGATCGGATAGGTGTAGCTCGTCCGCATCCGGCCCGTCTTGGCCAACTCTTCGAGCAGCGCCGCCGCTCGCCGCTGATCGAGCTTATCGGTGCCGGCTTGCAGCGCGAGGAGCGCCTCGCGGTTGAGAGGCATCGCGAACTCCAACTCGACCTCGCGCAGGCCGACCTTGAGCGGGCCTCGCACCGGTTTCGCCTTCGGCAACAGCGCCGCTTCGACCGCCGTGGCGAGCGTTCGGCCGTGTTGTTTAGCCAGCTCGACCGTGCCGCGCGGATACGGGTTCTGGTCCCCACCGCAGCCCATTACGAAGAGCGCCCTCGCGCCCGGATGAGCCTCCTCGATGTATTGCTGCGCGAACCCGGCGTAGTCACCGCAGAATTCGTACAGGCCGAGCGTCGTGTTGTGGCAGGCATAGCCGAACACGATCGCCCGCAACTTGCCGTCGGGCGCTTCGACGCGCAGCACGGGCACCGTGTGATCGACCGGCCCCTCGGGATACGGACTGTTCTGCACGCCCTTGTCCGTCGGCAGCCGTCGGTTCATCGCGAAGCCGGCCCGCGCGTGGCTGTAACTCAATCGAGCCGGTTGCGCATCGGCGAGCGCCGCGCCGACAAGTTCAAACAGTTTGTCCTGCAATCCCGCGTTGTAAGCATCGATTTTCTGCGGCTGGTCCTCGGTCAGGTCATACGAAACCGAGCCGCCCGACCGAACCACCGGCCCGCTGTGTGTGTGCGAGGCGTTGAACAAGAGTGACGCTGATGCCAGGCCATGCTTGGCCTCGACCCGCTTGGCCACGGCATCCCGCATGTCGCGCGGGATGCCGATCAGATCGAGCGTCACCATGACGAACCTGGTGCCGCGTTCATCCTCCACGAAGAGGGCCTTCGCGAACAACGGATTCGTCACGCCTTCCGACGGCTTCGTGCGCGAGGCATATCCCGCCATCCAGAGGGGTTCGGTGGGAGTCACCTCTACCGCCGCGACGCCCGCCTTCCAGTCGAGCTTCTCGTTGTCATCGGCCGCACGCGCCGAGTCGATTCCGAACGGGACGAGCAGGGACAGACAGACGATTCCCAAGCCGAGGCCGCGTTGCATTCGAGTGTCTCCGCAGATGAGGGTTGATTGCGTGGGGTAAGTTTGTAACCTGCCCGTCGTGTCTGGCGGGCTTGAGATTGCGGCTCTTCATCAATTCTTAACGAACCGTTCGTCGCAAACTTGTTTCTCGCTGACTAAGCTGCCGCCGCAAATGATTGTGAGCCTGCAATGGCTTCAACGTAATAATGGATTCAAACTCAGCAAGCGATGGAGGCAACAGGATGATCGTCGATCGAAAGTGTCGATTTGGTTTGGCTCGTGCTGCCGTCTGTTTGTTCGGGCTATTGATCGCGGGAGGTTGCATCAAGAGTACCTCCTCGACGAACACGGCTCAGCCTGGCACATCGGCGGCGGGCAAGCCAGCCGACGGAGCCGCAGCCACCGAGGAGGCTCTCATCAACGTTGAAGGGTCGAGTACCGTCTATCCGGTCTCGCAAGCGTTCGCGGTTGAGTTTGAAAAGAAGACGAAACACAAGGTCAGTGTCGGCCGCTCGGGAACCAGTGGGGGTTACAAGAAGTTCGCCTTGCGGCAAAGCGACCTGTGGAACGCCTCACGTCCCATCGCAGACAAAGAGATCGCCGAATGCAAGGAGAAGGGGATTGAGTGGCTTGAGTTGACACTGGCCATTGATGGACTGTCAATTGCCGTGCATCCCGAGAACGACTGGTGTACTGGCCTGACCGTGGCCGATCTGAAGAAGCTGTGGCAACCGGACAGCAAAATCGCCAAATGGAGCGACCTCAACCCTCAATGGCCGAGCAAACCGATTCAATTGTTCGGTGCCGACAGCGATTCGGGAACATTCGATTACTTTACCGAAGTCATCAACGGGAAACGCGGTGCAACTCGTACCGACTACACTCCGGCATCTGACGACAACATCCTGATTCAAGGTGTGTCTGGCAACAAATTCGCCCTTGGATACATTCCCTACGGTTACTGCGTCGAGAACAAGGACAAGGTCAAGCTGATCGGCGTCTCACCGACTCAGGACGCAACCGAGACTCCGGCTCCATTTGTGTTGCCAACGATCGAGACAATTCTCAGTGGCGATTACACCCCGCTCGCTCGTCCGATCTTTGTCTATGCCAACAAGGAGGCGCTCAAGCGCCCCGAAGTGGCTGAGTTCTTGAAGTTCTCTGTCTCGGAAGAGGCTCAGCCGTTGGTGGCCAAGCGAGGGTTCGTCCGCATGACGGACGCAACTCGCCAGAAAATGGAAGAGCGTTTGGCGGCGGCACTCAAGCCGGCTGAGTCGAAGTAGCACGACAGCGTGCGTTCGCTTTTCATGCCCCCTCTCCGCCGGCTTTGCGGGGGAGAGGGCTAGGGTGAGGGGGCCGTCGGTGGAATCGAGCCTCCATCGGAGAATCATGTGAACGACTGTCTCCGAATCCCCCTTAACTGCCTGTTGAATAACCGTAGGATGGACGCCTCGTCCGTCCGATTCCAATTAGTTTTCGCTCGGATTGAGGCGTCCAAGCTACGTTTTTCAACAGGCTGTTAACCCTCTCCCCCCGAAGTGGGCGGGAGAGGGGACCGGAAGGACGAGTGTTCTCGCCCCTCGGTGAGACTTCCCCTCGACGAACCTCTCAGGCAGAACTCCGTGTCCAGTGCCGGTCCTTCTCGACGCGACGAACGAAAGCCCTCGCTGCGTCGCGCCTTTTCGTGGCAGCGGGCGCGCGAACAGGTGATTCAGGGAATGCTGTTCGGCTGCGCTTTGCTTTCGATTCTGACGACGCTCTCGATCATCTACGTGTTGTTCACAGAGGCGGTCCTGGCCCTGCCGACGCATACGTCGTTCTTCCAAGAGATCGGCCTCGTCGAATTCTTCACCGAGACGCGCTGGACCCCGCAGTACGCCGAGGAACAGCGGCATTACGGAATCATGCCGCTCATTTGCGGAACATTTCTAATCACAGGCATCTCGGGACTGATCGGCCTTCCTGCCGGTCTGATGATCGCAATCTATCTCAGCGAATATGCGGCACCTCGCACGCGGTCGATCTGCAAACCGCTGCTCGAAATCTTGGCGGGCGTGCCGACGGTCGTGTACGGCTACTTCGCCCTGAAGTTTCTGACGCCGTACTTCATCATGCCGGTCTTCAAGGATTTTCTCGGACTGTCCGTCAACGGCTTCAACGCGCTGAGTGGAGGCATTGTCGTGGGGATCATGATCATCCCGATGGTGGCGTCGCTCAGCGAAGATGTGCTCCGCGCGGTGCCGAACAGTTTGCGTGAGTCCGGCTACGCTTTGGGGGCGACGAAGTTCGACGTGAGCGCGAAGATCGTCGTTCCGTCGGCGTTGTCTGGAATCCTCGCCTCGTTCCTGCTCGCCCTGTCGCGCAGCATTGGTGAGACGATGGCCGTGTCGATCGCGGCCGGGCAGCAACCGGTCCTCACGATGAATCCGCTCAGCCAGATTCAGACGATGACCAGTTTCATCGTGAACGTGATGCAGGGTGAGGTGGTGGCCGGTTCGACGCTGGAGAAGAGTCTGTACGCCGTGGCCCTCGTGCTGTTCGTCATCACACTGGGGATGAACCTGATCTCGCAGATGATCCTCGAACGATATCGCGAGGTGTACCAGTGAGCCTGCACGGTGACTTGTATGAACGGCGGCTGGTCGGACGACACCGGCTCGGCCAGATTTTCGAGTGGCTTTGTCGGCTGGCGACCTGGTTTTCGCTGGGCATTCTCGCGGTCTTGCTGCTCGCGATTGGCAGACAGGCGTGGGGCTGGTTGGATGCGGGATTTCTCACGCGCGGCAATTCGTACATGGCCGCCGAGGCCGGGATTATGGCGGGCCTGTGGGGCAGTCTGTGGCTGATCGGACTGACGGCCATCCTGTCGGTGCCGCTCGGTGTGGGAGCGGCCGTGTATCTCGAAGAGTATGCGAAGCCGACGCGGCTCACGAAGTTGATTCAGCTCAACATCTCGAACCTCGCGGGAGTGCCATCAATCGTTTACGGCATTCTGGGCTTCACGGTCTTCGTGAGGATGTTCGGCCTGCGCGATCGGCCCGAGAAATTCACCTGCTCGCTCGGCTTCGTTGACTTCACGTTCGAGCTGCCGCTCGGTCGAGTCGTCCTGTCGGGCGCGGCGACTCTGACGCTGCTCAGCCTGCCGGTCGTCATCATCGCGGCGCAGGAGGCATTGCGAGCCGTCCCCGCGTCACTGCGCCATGCGTCGCTCGCACTGGGGGCGACCAAGTGGCAGACGATCCGGCATCAGGTGCTCCCCGCTGCGCTCCCCGGTATCCTGACGGGTGTGATTCTCGCGCTCTCGCGAGCCTTGGGTGAGACGGCACCGCTGGCGGTCCTCGGCGCGGCGGCACAACTCAGCGTGGTGCCGGGTCGCATTGCCGGGATCGGCGATGTGCTGCGGCATCCGGGCAAGCTCGTGCAGGCTCCGTTCGACCAGTTCACGGCGATCCCGCTGCAAATTTACAGTTGGGTCAACGATCCCAAGACCGAGTTCGAGCATGTGGCAGCCGCCGGGATCGTGGTGTTGTTGACGGTCCTCGTGATCATGAACGGCACGGCGATTTTCATTCGACAGCGATTTCAGAGGAAGATTCGATGGTAGGCGTGCGGCAGAAATTGTTCGATCCACACCAACCCGCAGCGTGAGCGAGGGACTGCGATCCGATTCCCTCGCTCACGCTGCGGGTTGGTGTGGCCGGAGCAATGATTTCCCGCCGCTCGGCCAGATTCCGGGCAATCCTAAACTCTTGGTAGTCAACCAATGGCTCTCGTAAAGGCGTTCACTCAATTTGCCGAACCGTCCACCACGGGAACCGTCGGTGTGACCGAGGGCGATGCGCCGACCGTTCGACCGCCGAAGCTCGAAACCGTCCAGATGGGTTTCTTCTACGGCCTCAACCAAGCTCTGCGCGATGTCTCGCTGAAGATCAATGAGCGGGCGGTCACCGCGCTGATCGGGCCGTCGGGATGCGGCAAGAGCACCTATCTGCGGTCGCTCAACCGCATGAACGACATCATTGAAGGAACCCGTGTCACGGGGAAAGTGATGCTCGACGGTGAGGACATCTATGCGAAGGACGTGGATGTCGTCTCGCTTCGCAAGCGGATCGGCATGGTGTTCCAGAAGTCGACTCCATTCCCCAAGTCGATCTTCGACAACGTCGCCTTCGGGCCTCGCATCGCCGGGTTGAGCGACAAAGCGAAACTGATCGAGATCGTCGAACAGTCACTCCAACGGGCCGCGCTCTGGAACGAGGTGAAGGATCGCCTGCGCGAGTCGGCCATGGCGCTGTCGGGCGGCCAGCAGCAACGACTGTGCATCGCGCGGGCACTTGCCACGAGTCCCGAAGTCCTGCTGATGGATGAGCCGGCGTCGGCGCTCGATCCGGCCTCGACCGCGCGCATCGAAGACCTGATCGACGAACTCAAACAGAACTACACCATCGTCATCGTGACCCACAACATGCAGCAGGCGGCCCGCGTCAGCGAGATCACGGCCTTCTTCTGCATGGGGCGGCTGGTGGAGGTGGGCCAGACAAAACAGATCTTCACGAATCCCACGCAGAAGGAAACGGAAGACTACATCACAGGCCGATTCGGCTGATGAGGAATTGCAAATCCACGCACCCTACGACTGCTGCCATGGCCGCAATTGACCCGGCAAGGAACACGAGATGTCCATCCACCTGATTCGCGATCTCGATCACCTGCACAAGTCGGTCATGACGATGTGCGCCCGCGTCGAGGACATGATCCACGCGGCGGTCGATGCGCTGCACAAGCCGGATTACGAGCGTGCGCGCGAAGTCGTTCGTCGCGACGACGAAATCGACAGCATGGACGTGCAGATCGAGGAAGAGTGCCTGAAGCTGCTCGCGCTGCATCAGCCGGTCGCCATCGACCTGCGTCGGATCACCGCCGTCCTGAAGATCGGCGGCGAACTGGAGCGAGTGGCCGACCTCGGCGTGAGCATTGCCGAGCGGGCCTGCGGCATCGTGAAGTGCCCTGAAATTGCGGTCCCGGACGACATGAAGGAAATGTCGCGCCAGGCGCTCGACATGCTCCATCGCAGCATCGACGCGTACGTTCATCTCGACGTGCGGACGGCGCGCGAAGTCTGTTTGCAGGACGACGCGATCGACAAGCTGAACCGCGACATCATCGATGAACTGACCCTGTTGATGCAGCGGAGGCCCGATCTGATCGAGCCGGCGATCCACATGTTCTCGGCGGCGAG
Source organism: Schlesneria sp. (assembly GCA_043738825.1). Lineage (GTDB taxonomy): Bacteria > Planctomycetota > Planctomycetia > Planctomycetales > Planctomycetaceae > Schlesneria. The sequence continues at coordinate 385 of JAYUFF010000039.1, read as the reverse complement.
GCAGATTGAACGGATCGCCGACCACGCGACGAACATCGCCGAGGACGTGGTCTATCTGGTCCAGGGTGAGATCGTGCGGCATCGCCATCGCAGCGACTTCCCGCCCGTCCCGACTCCGGTCGCCGCGCCCCCCGTGGCTCGTTGACCGACAGCCAGGGCTGAAGTCCGGCTTAGCTTTGTGAGCCGGACTTCACGCAGTGACACCGCACCCCCGGAGAGAAGTCCGGCTTTCGGAAAAGCCGGACTTCGAGATGGTTTTCGAGATGGTTCCGACCATCGACTTCCTTCAACGAGTGGACTCAATGACGAAGCCGAAACTGCTGATCATCGAAGACGAACGTTCGCTGCAAGAGGTGCTAACCTACAGCCTCGAAAAGGAGGGCTT
>JAYUFF010000038.1:0-2922 GCA_043738825.1 Schlesneria sp. | reverse complement strand
TAGTAGGCGGCGAAGCCGACTTTGAGCGGCTTGATCTGCAAATCGCCACCGAGGTTGTCGAAGATCTGATGCGCATCGAAGTCACCCCAGATGTTCTCGCCGTTGGCATACGGGGCGTCGGCGTGCTTGCGACCGATGACGATGTGCGTATAGCCCATGTTCTGGCGGTAGATGGCGTGCATCACCGCTTCCTTCGGGCCTCCGTAGAACATCTTGATGTCGAGGCCCAACAGGACGACGCGGTCGGGCACCGCTTCATTGCGCGGCCCCCACAGACTCTGGTCGCTGTCGCCGTCACCGAGTTGCCGCTCGTTGATGAGAGCCTCGTAAGTCTCCATCCGAATCTCGGCGTTGACATCGTCCCCCTTGGTCTCGCCGATCAGCGGATTGAGGACCGCCAGAGCATTCTTCCCCTCGCGGATCAGAGTTTCCAAACCGTGGACCAACGCGTACTCGTGAGCACGGTGGAGCGGGTTGCGAGTTTGGAACGCCACGGCCGCATTGCAGCCTTTCTCGGCCAGCAGCTTGCGAACTTCACGCGGCGTGAGCACATACTTGCCGAACTTGGCGTTCTTCGGTTGAGGCAGTACGCGGATCTCACCACCGACGAGGTGCGAGTTCGCCGCGTCACCGGAGAGCACCATGTTGGCACCGGGATGATCGATGCGATCCGACAGATAGACGCTCTTCAAGTACTTGAGTTTCGGCCACGGATAGACATCGGTGATGTCGAGCGTCGCGGCGACTTCGCCATCGGGACCGGCGAGGGCGACTTTCTGTCCGGCCTTCAGCGTCTTGGCCATGTCGGCCGTGATCGGGAACGCCAGCGGAATCGTCCAGGCATACTTCTTGCCGTTCGACTCGATCACGCTTTCGTCGAGCACCTTGTGATAGACGGCACTCGTCATCGGACCGGTCAGCGGACTGAGCGTCCCGTCACCCAGACGATACACGGTCGATAAGTCGGCAGCGGAAACGGGAACCTTCGTCAGCCCGGCGGCCTCGGCCTTGAAGGCCGCAATGTCGGCGGCCGAGACGGTGCGGCAGACGGGTTCGGACAGGCCACCATGTGGAGCAATCAAATCAGCCATGACTTTCCTCTTCAAATTGTCAAAAGATTCAGACTTTGCCGGTCAATTCGGTTCGTCGGGGCCGCGACGTTAGAGAAACCCCGCTGAAAGTTCAAGCCGCGACATTGGCTCCGACATGGCGAGGGGCCGAACTTGAATCCGTTTGCAATCAGACACACAACCGCCGCAAAGAGTGAGACCGTTCGCGAATGCTCGTCGGTCGGCAGGCACCGATTTTTCCAACTTCACTCAAGCCGTGAGATTGGGGTGACTTGACTGTCGTCCGGTCGCTCGGCCGACCGGATGTCCCGCCGGTGGAGCAGCGGGACTCCAGTCGTCGATCTCGGCACAGAGTCCGGTTGGGCCAGATCGACCGACGGTGCGAAGTCTGCCAGTCGAACGGCGGCCTCGCGCCGATGGCAAGCCCCGCCGCGCAGTTGCCGATCAACTCCCTCAGCCACACACGACGCCGGACACCGAGATCGACACCCCTGACAGACTTCGAGGCCCCTCGATGGCGGATGAGACTGCGCACGTCCAGACGTTGGACGATCTTCGCCGTTACGTTCACGGCACGCTCTGCGAGCACGAGAATCTCGTCGCCGAGCAGTACGCGTTGCAGGTGATTCCGCTCACGCGATGCGGCGGGCGTTGCGGCTTGCAGTTCATCCTGCGAGGCCCGCGCAGTGTGAGACTCGGAGCCGTCTGGGCGTCGGAGCACAATCAGCTCTACTTCTACGACGCGCGCGGAGAACGCTTTCGCAAGGAACCGCTGTCGCAACGGCTGGCCCTCGAAACCGGAGCCGCCTGAAGATGCGTGGGGGCAGGTTTCTGACCTTGCCCGTCCCTTGAATTCCCATCGGACGCGGGCAGGTAAAAAACCTGCCCCCACATTCTCTCGTGCAGCCGACTGTCAGGGAGGGAGCCAGGCAAAGCGGCGGCGTACTCTATCCGCAGCACGGACAGGGAGAGAACCGACAAGGTTCGATGCGATGACATTTAGCGATTCTTCAAAACTAGCCCGACGCGCGAGCGAGGACTGCGGCTGAATCCATGACCAAGCCCTCGCTTGCGCGTCGGGCTAGTTTTGGAATGCGATAAACATTCCGTCACGGAAGCTGAGACAGGCGTCAGGAGTTCTCATCGTGCGACCGAGCCAACTCCAAGACTCGATCAACGACTGCGGCAGTCGCGTCGAGACGGGCGATGCCGCGAGCCGAGCTGCTCATCGCACGACGACGCGACTCGTCGGTGAGCAGACCTTGTAGATGATCGGCCAATCGAGCGGCGGTCTGTTCCGTGGACGCGAGATGTTCGACGCTGACCGCCACGCCGTGAGACTCGTAAACGCGGGCGTTCGCGCGCTGATGGTCATCCGCCGCGTGCGGGTACGGCAGCAGAATCATCGGCAGCCCGCAGCAGGCGAGTTCGGCGAGCGTCGTCGCGCCGGCTCGCGACACGACCAGCGAGGCCGCTCGATACCGCGCGAGCATGTCGTCGAAGAACGGCTCGACCACGGCGTCGAGCGACAGCTCGGAGTACGCACGCCGAATCGTCTCGACTTGGCGAGGGCCAGTCTGATGAACGACACGCCAGCCGGATCGCGCTTCACCGAGGAGACACAGCGCGGCAACGACCGCTTCATTCAGCGAATCGGCTCCCTGACTGCCACCGAGCACCAGCAGCTCGCGCGGCGCGGTCGAGGTTGCTGCGAGAGTGGAGGCGAACTCGGCGATCTCGCGACGAACCGGATTGCCCGTGACTTCCACTTTGGCACCGCGCGGCAACCGGTCGCCGGTCTCGACGAACGACGTGCAGACCAGGCTCGCTGAACGAGACAGCCAGCGCGTCG
>JAYUFF010000037.1:0-2923 GCA_043738825.1 Schlesneria sp. | reverse complement strand
GAGGGCGAAACATGCGGAGACCCTTCGGAAAAGAAAGTCGATTCGGGCAGGAGTCTACGGGTGGGGCGAAGACATCGTCAACCAACGAGGTTGGCGGTGGTTGGTCATGCCTCCAGCCTCGCAGAGGCGACACAAGGTTGCCCACGGCACAAGCCGTGGGAGGAGGCAAGTCCGAGTGCGAACAGCCCGGAGGGGCGACATATCCGTGCGCATGCGACCGCGAGACGGACGCGAATGAGGCACCAACGATATGTCGCCCTCCGGGGCTTGCGGCATTGTCGTCGGCGTTTTCCCACGGCTTGCGCCGCGGGCTACCGTATCCCGCCCCTCCGGGGCTGAATGAACAAGTGGCTCGCGCATTGTTTGAGCGATCGAGAGCGGTCGGCCGCCGGTGGTTCTTCGCGAATCGTTCGGTTAGGCTCGTGCTGTTGCCGTCCAACAGCAATTTGAAGTGGATTCGAGCGACTTCATATTGAAGGGAAAGATCGAGATGCCAGATTCCACGGAACATCCGCTGATCCGTTCCGCGAGGCGCGAGGCCCTGGTTGCAGTGGCCCTGTGGTTTGTTGCGCTGCTCTGGTCGGTGGGCGTTTGCACGATGTGGGGCTACGGTCGCGATCCGAAGTCGCTGACGTTCGTGCTTGGGTTTCCCGACTGGGTCTTCTGGGGCCTGATCGTCCCGTGGGCCGCCTGCACCGCCGCGTCGGGTTGGTTCGCCTTCGGCTTCATGCAGGATGAGGACTTGGATTCGTAGTGGCGTCCGCAAGGCTGCCACCGAGAGAAACAGCAGAACCACGGATGGCACAGATTTCACGGATGACACAGATAAGAGGAAGTCCAATAAGAGGCAGGCCAAGAACCCGGAACTCTTCTCTCTCACATTCTCTTTCTTCATCAGTGCTATCTGTGAAATCTGTGCCATCCGTGGTCAGTCTTTCGCTAAACCTTTTTTGTCATCGCCTACCTTTGAAACGCGATCTGAACGGCCAGATCTCGTGGTCTTGTTGATGAGGTCTCGGCCGTTGTCGCGAGTTTTCGTGAGGAGTCTTTCAATGCTGTTGGTTGCTGCTGCGACGAGTGACCCCAAGCCCGGATTCGCCGTGCTGCTGGCACTCATTCTGTTCATCGTGGCCTCGGTCTGGCTGGGGACACTCGCGCAGAAGGCGATCGACAAGAAGAAGTTCATGGAGGGTTATTTTCTTGGCAACCGGGGCCTTGGCGCGTGGGCGCTGGCTTTGACCGCGACCGTGCAGAGCGGCGGGACGTTCATGGGGTTTCCGTCGCTCGTGTTCAGCTTCGGTTGGATCGTGCTGCTGTGGATCGGCGCGTACATGATGGTTCCGCTGACCGGCTTCGCGATCGTCGGCAAGCGGCTGTCGCATCTCAGTCGTCAGACGAACGCCCTCACGGTGCCCGACCTGATGCGATCGCGGTTCGATGACTGGCGAGTCGGCCTCGCCGCATCACTGCTCATCATTTTGTGTCTGTCGTTCACGATGTTCGCTCAGTTCAAGGCGGGGGCGATGATCATGAAGCATGCCTGGCCGGGCGAAGGCATCCTCGCGTTTGCGGACGATGTGACGGTGCAACTTGGCCCGAAATACTACACCGGTTTGATCGTGTTCGCTGTGACTGTCGTCGGCTACACGCTGATCGGTGGGTTTCTGGCGAGCGTGTGGACCGATCTGTTTCAGAGCGTGATGATGTTCATTGGCGTGCTGCTGCTGGTTTGTCTGGCCGTGCCGATGGCGGGGGGGCTCGAGCAGGCGACGCGGTACGCGATGGAGCACAAGTCGCCCGACATCGCGTTCGGCCCCGGATACAGCCCGGCGGGAAGGGACTTCCTCCCGCCGAGCCTCGCCGTATCGATGTTTTGTCTGTGGGTCTTCTCGGGCTTCTCGTCACCGGCCAGCATGGTGCGAGTCATGGCGGCGCACGACACGGGGGTGATGCGCAAGTCGATTTTTTTACTTGCCTGCTACAACTGCTGCATCTACATCCCGCTGGTGATGGTCTGCATCGCGGCTCACACGCTGCTGCCTGATCTGACGCTGAAGCAGTCGGACGAGGTGATTCCGCGCATGTCGCTGTTTGTGACGCAGGGCCTGCCGTTCGGACAGTTCATCAGCGGTCTGATCCTGGCGGCTCCGTTCGGCGCGATCATGGCGTCCGTAAGCTGCTTCGTGCTGGTGATCGCGTCGGGGCTGGTCGAGGACATCTACGTGAAGCTGTGGAACCCCAAGGCGACGGAACTTCAAGTTCGCCGCGCGACAACGATCTCGATGGTCGGAGTCGGTCTGTTTGGAGTGGTCGTCGCGCTCAATCCGCCTCAGTATTTGCAGGCACTCGTCGTGTTGAGCAGTTCGCTCGGCGCGGCCACGTTGATGACGCCGGTCATCATGGCGTGCTACTGGCGACGCGCGACGGCTCCCGGAGTTTTGTCCGCGATGGCGGCGGGCTTCGTCACTTACATCGGCCTTTATCTGGCGGGGATCGTTCAGTGTTGGGCCGTCGCGTCAGTGGTGAAGTCGCCGCTACAAGAGTCCATTCTGCGAATTCTCGGTCCTGATCCCATGATCGGTTTGGAGAAACTCCGACCGTACTACGTCATGGGGTTCGATCCCGTCCTGTGGGGAATGTTGGCCTCTGCCGTGGCGGGTGTTCTTGTGAGCCTTGTCACCACGCCACCGCCGCGCGAACTCGTCAACAGGCTGTTCGACGCGAAGCAGGAACCACTTTGTTGACGGGGAGAAAACGCCGTTGAGTCAGCTTGAACGATCGGCTATACACTTGGGCGTCGAGGTCGGCGGAGCGACCGGTCAACTGTTACGCAGCCACTCTGCCAGGGAGAAGCAGGCATGACGACCGAAACGTTGGAACAGAGAGTCGCCCGCTTGGAAGAACAGATGCGGGTCGTGGTGAG
>JAYUFF010000036.1:0-7713 GCA_043738825.1 Schlesneria sp. | reverse complement strand
GCGTGGCCGTGCTTTGGTCGTCGCGAAGACACGGCCACGCCAAGCCGTGACCGTGGCACCCCAAACACAATCACAAGACAGTTGCAGCCAACCCAAGTTCTCGGACAGCCTCTGACAACGCGACAGTTGCCTCAATCTGAGTTGAGCTGTTTCTGCGGCGAATCCAGGGGACTCACACCTAATCATAAAGTAAGCAATCATCGCCGTTACCGGGATTGTGTGGCTGACAGACTTGCTCTAACGTCTGCGCCACCGATTTGCCGGTCATTTCTCTCGTGTTCAATTTATCGGGACTCCATGCCATCGACGCCGACTCCGCTCAAACATCTCGCCAATTCACTTCGTCACAGCAGCCTGATTAAGTTCTATGAATCGATGATGGAGCGGTACGGCGACCTGCACCTGAAAGAGCTTTCGTTCGATGAGGTCGGACCCCATCGCGAAATGACGGTGGGCGGCCAGCGGCTCGTGAACTTCGGCTTCGACAGCTTCCTCGGTCTGGACCAGGATCCGCGAGTCACCGAGGCCCTCATTCGCGGGTCGCGCGAGTGGGGCACTCAGTTCGGTGCCTCGCGCGCCTTTGCCAGTTGCGGGGTCGAGACCGCCTTGGAAGAGAAGATCGCCCGCTGGATGGGGACGGAAGCGGCGCTGATTTTCCCGTCCGTCACCCTGACCAACATCGGGGTCATTCCCGGATTGGTCGGACCACAGGACGTGATCGCGGTCGATGAGTACGCGCACAATTCCATTCACGAAGGGACGAAGATCGCCAAGGCGAACGGCACGCGCGTTCTTCCGTTCAAGCACAATGATCCCGAGGATCTCGAACGAGTCCTGACGGCGGCGGAGCCATACCGCAGCGCGGTCATTGCCATCGACGGCGTCTACAGCATGAGCGGCGTCGTGGCGGCGATGCCGGAATTGAACGCGGTCGCGCTGCGACACCGAGCCGTCTTGTACGTCGATGATGCTCACGCCACGGCGGTCCTCGGCGAGCGGGGGATTGGAACGGTGCTCGAATCGCTGGGGAACTACGACAACACCATCGTGGTGGGGTGTCTGTCAAAGGCGTGTTCGGTGTTCGGAGCCTTCGTCGCCTGCACGGCCGAATTTCAGCGGCTGCTCAAAATGCGATCGAGCACGTACATCTTTGGCGGCCCGGTTCCGCCGCCGTATCTCGAAGCCGCATCGACCGTGATCGACATCTTGTCCTCGGACGATTACGTAGAACTCCGCGCGCGGCTGGATCGCAATGTTCGGCAGGTCGTCGATGGTCTGAACAACTTGAAACTCGTGGTCATGGGTGGCCTGACCCCGATCATCACGGTGCTCGTGGGAGACGAAGAGGACACCTTCAAGGCGGGGCACTTCCTGTATGAAGGTGGCTATTACGTCCAATCCGTCACGTTCCCGGCGGTCCCGTATCATTCGGGGGTGCTTCGGATTCAGGTGAACTCGAATCATCACTCCGATGCGATTGAAGGACTGCTCGCCGCGTTTGCGGAACTCAAGTGTGTGGTCAACCTTCCCGAAGCCGGATCGTCCGTCACAGCTCCCGCATTCGGTACGGACGCGCTGCTGATCAGCTAGATCGACGAGTCGCAAATCGCTGCAATCTCCCAAGGCTGGCACTGATCGAGTGCCAGCCTTGGGAGATTGCAGCGGCGAAGGAGATCGCAGACACGTTCGCCATGTGAACGTCATCGCAATCTCGAAATGACGTTTTGATACCGCACCGATTCAGCGAACGACCCGCGTCGATCAGGTGGCGACTGTCAGTGGCAATTCAGCCACCTTGCGCTGCACCAAGTCCAGCAACTGGCCCACTTCCTGAGCGGCGACCAGTTCCTCGTGCGTCATGCGGATTTTGAATCGACGTTCGAGTTGCATGATCAGGCTGACCAGATCCACCGAATCCAGGCCGAGTTGCTGGGCGAGGCTTTGATCGTCGTGCAGAGATTCAATTTTCTCTCCGGTCTCCGCTTCAAACAGCTCGAACAGGATTTCGCGAATCTCGGTGCGTTCGATCATGGTCATCCTCCGTATGAGTACTCGGGTCGCTTCCGGGCAAGGCATCGAGCCCGAAGGTCAGATGTCCGGCAACTCCATGCGTCTGGGACGTGCGTTCGATGGACTGCGAAAAGACGTGTCACCCTGCCTGGTCAAAGGTGAGCGGCAAGAGCTGTCGCACCCGCGCCAACTCGCACCGTGAGCCAGGAAGTCGAATCGCTTCGTCTCTCGCTCACGCTGCGGGTTGGTGTCATCGGGCCAGTGATTTCCTGCCAATCACCCCAGCGATTATGGTCGGGACTAAACCAGTTTTCTGCCGTTGACACAACCCCCGATCTTCCCCCACGGGGTTAAATGTCTGTTATTTGTGAGCAGGGCCGCTTCTGCTCTAGCTCAAATCTTGAAGATCACTAGACTCCCCACCTCTTGGAGATTCGCAGGCAGACCGGTGGTTGTCAGGGAGGACACCATGACCGTCGTTGAGTGGGGCAATTGCGCACGGACTCGTCCTGCGCTGCTCGCGTTTGTCTGCCTGATTGCGGTGTGGAATCCTGTCGATGGTTCGGCAGCGCCCCCCGCAGTTGCGGCGGCAGCAGTCGCAATGACTGAGGTCCGAGAGTTCGACGTTCTCGTGGACAACAAACTCGCGGGAACGCACCGCCTCAGCATCACCTCGCAGGGCGATGTGACCACGACCCGCATCGAGTCCGATGTCAAAATCGACTTTGTGGTCTATGTCTACACGTTCCGATTTCGAGCGAAGGAAGTTTGGCGGGCCGATGACCTCACACAAATTGAGGTCCGGTGCGAGGACGGCGGCAAGAAAACCTCGCTCACCGCGCAGGCGGATGGTCCCCGCTGCCAAGTGGTCTTGAACGGCCGGAAGCATGCGACGGATCGAAGTGCCTTGACGACGTGCTACTGGCGTCTCCCCACTGCGGTCGATCAACAGCGGGCGGTCTCGATTTTCGATGTCGAGACGGGTCTCACGAAGTCTGGGACCGTCGAGCGTGTCGGCCGCGTCACTTTGAAAGTTGAGGACCGTCCGGTGGCCTGTTGTCACTTCAAGGTGACCGGCCCCTCGCCCGCAGAACTTTGGTTCGATGAGCAGGACCGGCTCGTGCGCCAAACGTCCGTCGAAGAGGGCCATCTCACGGAACTGCGCCTGAAGCGGATCCGCGAGCAGACCGCAGAATAGTTCGAGTTCGATTCATGCCAACATTCATTCAATCTCTTCGGCAGACTGGAGTCATCGTGACCCCTTGCGAATCCCGGAACGACATGGCCACGGTGACGAACGAGCCCGTTCAAACGGTGGAATGTGGTATCGCGGCGTTTGGCTCGGCCCAACTGAGCAACGATGAACTGGCCGCGATTCGCAAAGCCCCCGAGCCGCACCTCGGACTGCCGCTGGCAGCCTCCGTCGCGCGCCATTGTGATGAGCAAACGATTGCGGTGCTCTCGGCGGTTGCGGGAGCCGTCCGCCAACTGGGAACTCGACAAACCGACTTCGCGTCTTGGGGGATCGTGGCTTCGACGAGATACCTTGGCCGGTCGTTCTTCTCTCAAGCCCTCGACAAGTTCGATCATGAGGGTCCGTGGAACACATCGGTGCAAGTCGTGCCCCATCGTTCGTTGCATTCGACATCCGGCACGATCAGCCTGGTGTTGGGCTGCCACGGTCCCAATGTGGGCGTGGGCGGCGCGATCGATGGCGAGGGGCAGGCACTGCTCACGGCGGCCTCGATGCTGAACGAATTCACCCTGCCCGGCGTGTGGCTCGTGCTGGCCGGCTGGAGTCCCGAGTTGAACGTCGATGCGGTCGGGCAGCCCACGCACGAAGCCCGTTGCCACGCGCTCGCCTTGGCGCTCAAACCGACTTGCGATGTTCCGAGCGGGCTGCATTTGAGAATCGTTCCCGACCACGATGCCAGCGATGATTCCGCCAGCGCCTACGCGGGCACTCGGAATTCCAATTGGCTTTCGCTCCTGACGACTCTGCTCCACAAGGAGTCTCAAAACCTCAACGTCATCGCTCCGTTGTGCGACGGACTGCGCGCCGAGCTGGTGTGGAACTCGGCCGGTGCCGCAGCGACGCGCGACGCTCAGGCCCCGCTCCGTGCCGCCGGTTGAACGTAGGCCGGACCCCTTGGTCTGGCCGGACCAAGGGGTCCGGCCTACGAATAGCAAAATTCACTTCGTCCGATCGAACCTACTAACCTCTCGAGCCGCTCATGTCACAGGCCGTCTGGATCACCGGTGTTGGATTGACCACGTCGCTCGGGCACGGCTACGACGAGTTCGCGGACAACCTGCTCGCGGGACGCTCCGGGGTTCGCCGGGTCGAACGCTTCAACGTCGCCGAGCATCCCAGCCAGATCGCCAGTCTGGCCGGTGAAATCCCCTGCCCCGAGGGTGACGACGAGCCTCAGTTCGCCTCGCTGCTGCGGCTGGAGCAAATGGCGTTCTGGTGTGGCCGATCCGCACTGAAGAACGCGCAACTCGACACACACGGTTTGCGAGTCGGCCTGATCCTCGGCATGGGGGCCGAGTGGATGCAGATGTGGGAACCGGATCGACAACGCGGCGGCCACCGCTTGCGAGACGCCAGCCTTGATGAAGAGTCTGTCGTGACGAAGACGCAGCGCCGGCTCGGCCTGCGCGGCCCGACGCTGACCATTTCGGCCGCGTGTGCCAGCGGCAACTGGGCCTTGGCCGAAGCACGCCGCTGGCTGCAACTCGGTTGGGCCGACGTGTGCATCGCCGGAGCAATCGACAACGGCGTGTCGCCGCTGTCATTGGCGGGCTTCGGCAACCTGCGAGCACTCTCGCGCAAGAACGATTGTCCACAGGCGGCCTCGCGCCCCTTCGAGAAGAATCGTGACGGCATGGTGCTCGGTGAAGGCGGGGCGCTGTTCGTCCTCGAACGCGAATCGGCCGCCCGCGCGCGGCAGGCTCGGGCCTACGCGGAGGTCGCCGGGTTCGGCGGGACCAGCGACGCGCATCATCTGGTCATCCCCTGCCCCGAGCCGGCGCAGGGCATTGCCGCAATGAGACAGGCGCTGCGCAATGCCCATGTCAGCCCGAGTGAAATCAGCTACATCAACGCCCACGCGACCTCGACCTGTGTCGGCGATGTCGGTGAGGCGCGCGTCCTGCAAACCGTGCTGGGCGATTCCGTCAGCGAGATCCCGATCAGTTCGACCAAGAGCATGACGGGCCATCTGCTGAGTGCCGCCGCCGCCATCGAAGCGGCCGCCTGCCTGGTGGCACTCGAACGACAGATGCTGCCGCCAACGATCAACCTCGATGAGCCTGATCCCGAATGCGCGATGCTGCGCCACATCCCGCATCACGCGATCAACCACCCCGTGTCGGTGGTCGTCTCCAACTCGTTCGGTTTCGGCGGCAACAACACGTCACTCGTGCTGCGCGCCGTCGCCTGAAATGCTGAGCCGCCAAGCCGGCGGCATGCGCGCGATTAACGGCATGCCCACCAGCGCGCACGCCGCTGGCGTCGCGGCTAAACGTAAAGTCTCACGGATGATCGAGTGAACTCTATGGCCGCATCGTATTTGATCCTGATGGCGCTGTGGGGCCTCGACCCTGACCGCGTGTTTGCAGACTCGCTCCCTCGTGACGAGCAGGCTCTGGCTTTCGTGTCGCCACTCGGCGCGATATCAACTCGCCACCCGGTCGTCTCGATGGTCGAGGCCCCGGCAAGGTCAGCGGCCCCGCACCTCAATCGCCTCGTGACACGTGGGCAGATCGTCGAAGATCCGAATCCGACATCGCTGAGCACGCTGTCCGGATCGGGCTTTTGGGAGCATCCACTCGTCCACGAATTCGTCTCGGGAATGAACCCGTTCGCGGCCGAAGAAGTACGAACCTTGGAGGGCTACTACGATCCGTTCGGCTGTCAGGCCAGCTTCGGCACGAACGGCCACCAACCGTTTCGACTCGGCTGGGTCTCGTACAACGACATCACGCTGATCCCGGCCTCGCCCGTGTACGGCACAACCGGAACCATGAAGATCGTCGAGTGGAATGCGAACTTGCGCGTGTCACACGTCATCGCGCCCGGCGTCCTGTTCAACGGCACCGGATGGGCCAGTGCCCGCTGGTGGGACGGTCCCACCGGAGTCCCCCTGCCGGGACAGGTCGATCAGATTTCAACCGATCTCGAACTGGGCCTCTTCAACGACGGACCCTGGAGCGGTCAGATCGCCTTTCATCCCCAGATCGTCGAAAGTTTTGAAGCGCCTCTCAACCGCTATGCCTTCAACTTCGACGGCCGCGCCATCGCGATGTATCGCGCGTCGGCGAACTGGAGCTTCGTCGGTGGCGTCGCGTTCTGGGATCGAGTCGATCAGCTCGTCGTTCCGCATGTGGGCGTCATCTGGACCCCGAACGAACGCTGGGAGTTCCGCCTCCTGTTTCCAAGATCCCGCGCGAGCTACTACCTCGGCCAGTGGCGGGGTGCCGACTTCTGGCTCTACGGTGAAGCCGAATACCACGTCGAAGCCTTTCAGGACACCATTCGCGCGCCCACCATTCACGATCGCGTACAGATTGCCGACGAACGAGTGAACCTCGGCCTGCGCTGGGACAAAAGCCGCTACTCGTTCTTCGTGGACGGCGGCTATGTCTTCGACCGCCACGCCAAATTCGCCGGCTCACTCCCCGGCTTCGACATCGGCAACATGGGCATGATCCGAGCAGGATTCAGGTACTGACGGCGGGTTGAGTCAGAAGTCAGAAGTCAGAAGTCAGGGGTCAGGGGTCAGGGGTCAGGACACACTGGGTACGCGCGATTCTTCCTCCCCTCGCCCCCTTGGGGAGAGGGGCCGGGGGTGAGGGGCGAGTCAGTACCAGGCCCGACTCTCAATACCCCGCACTCACCACCTTCAGCGCATCGATCGCAGGCAATCCGAGTCGCCTGCGGCACTCATCGAGAATCTCAGCCGTCTTGCTCGCGCCGCAGCGTGTGACGCCGATCTCCCTCACGGCGAGCAGCCCGTCGAAATCGCGGACGCCTCCCGCCGCCTTGACCTGCACCTGCGCGGGCGTGTGCTTGCGCATCAGCCTCAAGTCGTCATGCGTCGCGCCGCCCGTGCCGTAGCCGGTGGAGGTCTTCACCCAGTCAGCGTTCACTTCGCCACAGATCTCGCACAGCCGGATTTTGTGTTCGTCCTTCAAGTAACAATTCTCGAAGATGACCTTCACCTTCTGACCGGCCGCATGAGCCACATCGACCACCGCACGAATCTCCTCGCGCACGTAGTCCCACTTCCCGCTCAGCACCTGGCTGATGTTGACGACCATGTCCAGCTCTTCGCAGCCGTCGGCGAGAGCCTGTTTTGCCTCGGCCAGCTTGATCGCCGTCGTGTGTCCGCCGTGAGGGAACCCGATCGTCGTGCTCGACTTGACCGTCGAGCCTTTCAGCAACTCGGCACAGCGACTGAGATAGTACGGCAGGATGCAGACGCTCGCCGCGTTATACGCCACCGCCAGCTTGCAACCCGCGACGAGATCGGCCTCCGTCAGCGTCGGGTTCAGTAACGAGTGGTCGATCATCTTGGCCATGTCTTCGTAGGTGTAAGGCATCGTCGGGTTCTTTCACAGGAAAAATGGAGCGGGACGAGTCCGAGGTCGTGGGGTAGGTTTGTAACCTGCCCGTCACCTGTTTCTGTTTGTGACGGG
>JAYUFF010000035.1:0-2930 GCA_043738825.1 Schlesneria sp. | reverse complement strand
CCTTCACTTCCTCGCACGGCCACGTCGAAGCTCCGTGACCGTGGCACCCAATACCCTGGATTCAACAAGGCGATGGCCCTGGGATCGTCCGGCTCGTCTACTCTTTTGGCGTGATTGCGGCTAGGCTCCCGCCGCAACGTCAATGTAGCAATCATCGCTCCGCGTGATGAGCCTTTTGAGATCGGGCGTCCACTCTGAAAGGCTCATCACGCGGAGCGATGATGGCTACTTTAAGGCAATTCGTTCACACAGATTTTGATCACGAAGCAGGCGACTTCAGGAACTCCCTCGTCATGAAAGAGACGCTTGTCAGACCAGTTCCCCCGACGAAGCGGCTGTTCATCTGGCCGTTTCTCAAATGGGGACTGTTTGCGGTCGTGATGGTCTTCGTGGGACGAAGGGCGATCCAACTGTGGCAGGACAGTCCGCAGACCGAACTTCACGTCGATGTCTGGTGGCTGATCCCTGCGGTGGTGATGTACCTGATCGGTTGGTTGCCCTCCGTCTGGTTCTGGCGAGCCATGCTCAAACGGATGCACCAGCGTGCCGGTTGGTACGAGGCGATCCGCGCGTACTACGTCGGTCAGGTCGGCAAGTATCTGCCGGGGAAGGCCCTCGTGTTGATTCTGCGAGGTTCACTGTTGAAGGCGGCGGGAGCGAACCCGGTCTTTGCGGGAGTCACCGCCGCCTACGAGACGCTGATCTTCATGTGGTCCGGAACCGCGCTGGCTCTGGCGCTGGCTCCGCTGACGATGCCCGAGCCGTATTGGCGGCAGATGCCCGCCGTCGTGCAGAGCCTTCGTCAACCGGCGTGGCTGCTGCCACTGATCGTGCTGGTGGGAACCGTCGCAATCACGCCGTTCAGTGCGTGGCTGTTCACGCTCGTCGGACGCAGGGCCTTGCCGCGCGATCCGTCCGCGCCTCAACCCCCCGCGTTCACGGCGGGCCTGATGGCGCAGGGAGCGTTCATCACGTCGCTCGGGTGGCTGTGCCACGCGCTCAGCCTGGGCTGCACGCTGCAAGCGGTCTCGGATCGACCGTTCGATCCGACGCAGTTCCCGGTCTGGCTGGCGAGCGTTTGCATCTCGACGGTCGGCGGCTTCTTGGTCCTTGTCGCGCCGGGCGGCCTCGTCGTGCGCGAGTGGCTGCTGGTCGAGATGCTCAAGGACCAGCCCGCCATCGGCCCCACTCACGCCGTCGTTGCGGCCGGCCTGCTGCGCGCGATCTGGTTCGTGGCCGAGTTGGTTGCGGCGGGAGTCCTGTACGTGGTGAAGCCGACCTCCGGGTCTGCGTCGAGTTGATGGTTGATGGACAGAGTTCACATCTGTTTTCTGACTCTCAACCTTCGACCCTCAACCATCAACCATGTCACGCTTGAATGGCCCGGCGGGAACGCTGACACTCTCAGGCATGAAGCTCTCCCTCGTCATTCCCGTGCTGAACGAAGTCGATAGTCTGCGCGAACTGCTTGCCCAGATTGCAAAGGTCGCGTCCGAACAGTCGCTCAACATTGAGGTCATCTTCGTCGATGACGGCTCGCGCGACGGATCGTGGAAACTGATCGAGCAGCTCGCGCGGGACGACTCGCGCGTGAGCGGCATCCGGTTCCGACGCAACTTCGGCAAGGCGGCCGCGCTGACGGCGGGACTGAAACGCGCGACGGGCGATCTCGTCCTGACGATGGACGCCGACTTGCAGGACGATCCCGCCGAGATCCCAAACTTCCTCACCAAGCTCGATGAGGGCGACGGGGCTGACTTCGTGAACGGCTGGAAGATGCGACGGCTCGATCCGTGGCACAAGACTTACCCGAGCAAAGTCTTCAACTGGCTGGTCAGTCGCCTGACGGGGTTGAAGCTGCACGATCACAATTGCGGTGTGAAGTTGTTCCGCGCCGAGGTCGGTCGCGAGATTCGGCTGTACGGCGAGATGCACCGCTTCGTGCCGGTCCTCGCCCACGCGAAGGGCTTTCGCATCGTCGAGCTGGGCGTGAACCACCGGCCGCGCCAGCACGGTCATTCCAAGTACGGCTTCCGACGGTTTGCCCGAGGTTTCCTCGATCTGCTGACGGTGACATTCCTCACCGACTACGGGCAGCGACCGCATCACATGCTCGGCTGGGTCGGACTGGTTTGTCTGGGCTTCGGCTTCGCGGGACTGAGCTATCTCGCCGCGATTTGGCTGCTCATGAACGTCTGCTCCGTCTGGCCACCGACTCCGATCGGCAGTCGCCCGTTACTCGCCTATTCGATCGCGTCCACGCTGCTCGGCGCTCAGGCCATCGCGGTCGGACTGCTGGCCGAACTGATCGTCCACTACAACCACCGCGACTCGGATTCATACAGCGTCGCGGAGGAAACCCGTTCGTCGAACTAAGTAGAACCGCATTGACCTCTGGGTCGCCACGCTCGCCAAGAGCGTGGGGAATTCGCGGAAAACCCACGCTCTTGGCGAGCGTGGCTACAGATTTCTTCTGCCGGTCCACTTAGGAGGCTTGGTGTCGGAACGTTGTTGAGAATGGGTCCGTTTCGGATTGAAGTTGTCTTCAAAGTCGCCATCATCGCTCCGCGTGATGAGCCTTTCACAAGGATACGCCTGATCCCAGCAGGCTCATCACGCGGAGCGATGATGGCGACTTTGTTCCGAGGCGAAGCCTCATTAGGAATCGTGCCATGAGATTGTTCGTCGGCTTGATGCCGCTGCTGTGTTGTGTCGTTGGATCGTTCGTCGCGTCAGCCGACGACAAGCCGCTTCCCGCTCGCCCCAACGTCCTCTGGATCAGCGTGGAGGACATCAGCCCGGACCTCGGGTGTTATGGTGACAAGAACGCTGTCACTCCGACGATCGACCGGCTGGCGGCGGAGGGCGTGCGATTTACGAGGTGCTTCACTCACGCGGGGGTTTGTGCGCCGTCGCGGTCGGGACTCATC
>JAYUFF010000034.1:0-2933 GCA_043738825.1 Schlesneria sp. | reverse complement strand
TCACGGAGCCTCGACGTGGCAGTGCGAGGACGTGAAGGCTGTTTTCCAATCTCACGGCCACGTCGAGGCTCCGTGACCGTGGCACCCAAACCGTGGCACCCGAAGTGAAAAGGCATTGGCGCAGCCGGAAAGGAAGCCCTCTTCGACCGATCCTGCGGGAAGCTCCGTCAGGTGGCAACGACGGTTTCGACGGCGGGTTCCGTGGCAACAGCCGAATCGCCGGGTGAGTGATCTCGGACGGGTTCGGTCGGGGAATTCCGGTCGTCTGAAATGTTGGGCTGCCTCGTCAGCCGATGCAGCAGTCCGATCGCGGCGAGAGCGGCCAGACACAACAGTGCCGGCTGATAACGCAAGGAGTCGCCCTGATGGCGGAAGAGCCACGCCCAGATGCCCGTGTCGGGCACCGTGTCTCCCGCCCGACCATGCAGCACGGCGAGCGCGTTGTAGACGAAGTGAAAGGCGACGCAGGGCAGGAGGCTGCGCGAGCGAACGCACATTGTTCCCAAGACGACTCCCAACAGCGCGGCATTGAAGACCTGTTGCGGGATCATGTGGATGATGCCGAAGGTCAGGCTCGACAGTGCGATGGCCAGGCCCACCTTGCCAGAGCGCCTGAACCCGCTCAGCAGGAAGCCGCGAAAGGCCAGTTCCTCGCAGATCGCGGGAGCCGCCGCGACCGCCAGCAGAACCAGCCACAGTGGTAGCCTCTTGCTCGACATCAACGCCATCGTCTCGGCCAAACCGGGTGGCGGCTTGGGAAAGAACCATTGCAGACTCATCTGCAACTCGACGGTCAGCGGATGGAGTGCGAACGGCAACAGGATCGCCCACATCAACCGCCCATAGCCCGGCCAGCGCAATGAGAACGTGCGACGCAGGCTGGTCGTCAGCATCACGCCCATCATCAAGGCGGGCGTGGCGATCAAGGCGATCTGTTGAATCATGAGGAGCTGCATCGAAAGCAGTGCGCGGTTGTCGGTCTTCACCTGACGTTGCTTCTCCAATTGTTCCTCTGACAGCGGCTCACCCGGCGTGCCGTCCGGCTCCATTTGCGCGGCGACTCGGCGATCAACGCTCACGTCGGCCATCGCATTCTGCATCGCCTTCATGGACAGGAATTGCAGCAACAGGATCGTCACGAAACAGAAACCGGCCTCGGCGAACGACGGCGTCAGCTCCTTGTCGCGCAGCAGATGCTTGACCCACAGCCGCAGATCGAATCGTTCGGCCTCACGGAACAGAACCTCTTCGCTGCCGAACTGCTCGATGGCCCACCACAAAGCGAGCAGGCTGTAGCCGATCGAAGTCAGCAGCACCGGGATGGCGTAGACATAGATTTCCGTCGAAGGGCCGGTGGCTTTGAGCAACCCCTTCAACAGCAAGGCCGGTCCCATGACGGGCATCACGCTGTAGAACGGCTCGATTTCCGCTGCGGGCGATGAACAGAAGACTGTCAGTCCCATCGTCACCATCAAGAGCGGAGTCAGGTAGTACTGCCCTTCCTTGCTGCTCTTGGCAAACGTGGCCAGCGCCAAGCACAACGCGCTGAACAGGCTCGCCAGCGGCAGCAGCATCACCACGACCCACACCAGCGATGTGAGCGGTGGCAGCGACAGATCGCCCAGCCTCGACGCGGCTCCTCCACCACCGGCCAGTGACGCCATGTACTTGCCGGTGAACCCGAGGCTGCTCAGATTGAGCAGGGCCGTCGTCGCGCTGAACAGCATCACGGTCAGGAACTTGCCCAGCACAATTTCGGTGCGCGTGGCGGGGCAGATGAGCAGCGTCTCCATCGTGCCGCGTTCCTTCTCACCCGCACCGAGGTCCACGGCGGGATAGAACGCGCCGGTCAGGGCCATGATGATCAGCAGTGCCGGGAACAGCTTGGCCCACACGTTCGCCGAGAGCTGGCCTTGCTCGGCCAGATCGAGTTCGGTCGGCTTCACGGGCGTCGGCAGGTCTTCGGGCAGGCCGCTGTCGCGCAGATACTCCCGGAGCAGCGAACGCTCCCATTCGTCCATGACTTTCGTGACGCGGTTGTGGGCGATCACCGACTTCTCGTCGGCGCTGTTCTGCACGATCAGGGGGCGAGGAAAATTGAAAGCCGCGACGGAGGCGTCGGCCGCGCCGCGCCGCGCCATTTCACTTCGCAGTCGGTCCAGATTCTGTTTGAAATCACGCGGGATGACGATCAGCACTTGGATGCCGCTCGTCGAAAAGAGCGATCCGAGCGGTTCGCCGAGATCGCGCAGTTCGCCCTCCAGTCGAAGCACTTCGGCGGGCTGCTTGGCCGCGCGCGCGGCGGCGGCGGCCACTTCCAGTTGCATCCGCTGACCGAGCATCTCACGCAGTTGTGTGGCGTGCTGAACGAGCTTCGTCCGCTCGGCGACCTCGTCTTTTGAAACCTTCTCGTCCGACGAAGCGGCATCGGTGAGCACGCGCAGCTTGTCGGCATCGGCCGGGATGCGGAACCAGGTCTTGGCAAATCGGCTCCCCTCCACGAGCGGCATCGACGGCAGGTCGTTCGCCCCGAGGATCACCACGGTCCGAGGCTGCTCCGAAAACATCACCGTCATCTGGACCATGCCGATCCCCATCACGGGATACAGCAGCAGCGGCAGCACGGCGACCATGAACAACGTGCGGCGATCGCGCAGTTGGTCGAGCACCTCGCGCCGGAAGATCAGGAACACGTTGCGCCACGTCATGTCGCCTGCTCCGAAAGTGAAACGCCGTCTTCGTGGTCGATCAACTGAAAGAACAGCTCCTCCATGTCGGGCTGATTGTAACGATCAGCCAGTTCTTTCACCGAGCCCATCGCCAGGATGCGGCCCTTGTAGATGATCGCGATCCGGTGACAGAGCTTTTCCACCTCGCGCATGATGTGCGTCGAGTAGATGATGCACTTCCCCTGCTCGCGCAGCGACTTGATT
>JAYUFF010000033.1:0-2937 GCA_043738825.1 Schlesneria sp. | reverse complement strand
CCGCCTCGTCGTTGCGAGCGAACACGAGCAGCCCGCTGGTGTCTCGATCCAGACGATGCACGCAGCGCACGATGTTGCCTCGCGGACGGGCATGACCGTGCTGCTCGGCGCGTTGAACGAGCAGTTCGATCACCGCCTCATCGAGCGTCGGTTGGCGAGACTTCCGTTCGGCAGACCAGTTTCGTTCTTCGGGGCGGCGGTGCGTCATCATGCCGGACGGCTTCTCGACGACGACCACGTGGGCATCGGCGAAATGAATCCGCACGGCTTCGGAAAGTGGTGGCGGCGCGAGCGGTTTCTCACCCACAGCAATCACGTCACCCACGGCTACCCGCCGCGCCTCGTCGATGCAGACGATGTCGTTCAGCGACACGCACGCCTTCCGAAGTTGAGTGCGCAACTGCGACCAAGACTCACCCGGTCGCAGCGTGCGCAACAGCGCGAGCACCGTCTTGCCGGACAGCTCGTCGGTGACGATCAGCTTCGTCGTTTCGCGGCCCTGTTCGTTCATGGCGTTGGCAGTTCCCATGTCTCGCGCCGCAGTTCGGCCAGCGCCGACTGGGCCGTCAGGTCGAATTGCAGCGGCGTCACGGTGATGTAGCCTTCGAGCAGTGACTTCACGTCGGTGCTGTCGTCGAGGATATGGCTCTTCATCGGGTTGAGGCCGCTCCAGTAGTACGTCCGGCCACGCGGATCGACGCGAGTCTCCATGACATCCGTGGACCGTCGCGATTCCATGCCAACGAACCTCACACCGCGTGGCCATCCGTCTTGTACTGACGGAAAGTTCAAGTTCCACAACAGGCCGGGACGAGTTCGCGGCAGCAACCGTTTGCAAAGTGCGACCGCACGTCGCGAGGTCGCCTCGAAGTCGGGCGGCCCGTCCATCCACTGTGACACTGCGAACGACGGGATGCTGTAGAACGCTCCCTCCACCGCCGCCGCGACCGTGCCCGAGTAGATGATGTTCAATCCGACATTGGCTCCCGCATTGAGACCGCTCACGATGATGTCGGGGCGAGTCGGACAAAGCTCGTGGATGCCGAGCTTCACGCAATCGGCCGGTCGGCCATCCACCTTCCACCCGACGAACTGTCCGTGGCGATGCTCCTTGTGCGCGAGCAGCGGATGCAGAAATGTGATCGAATGCCCGACACCGCTTTGCTCGGAAGCCGGCGCGACGACGGTGACATCGCCCCACTTGACCAACTCGTCGTGGAGCGCCCACAAACTCGGAGCGTGAATCCCATCGTCGTTCACCAGCAGAATCTGCATCGGTTCTCTCGGGTTGCCAAGTCTTCGTGCGGCGCGGGTCTTCCGAACCTTTGTACGGCGCAGGCACCTCGTGTTCTGCGCAGGCATCAAACACGGTCATGCGGGCGGAGAAGTGTGTCCGATCTGCCGAGCGAACTCCAGCCACGATGGCTCGTCATCATCAAGGGATCGGCAACTTCCAGTCGGTGGCTTGCGACATCACACCGGGCGTCGCTTGACCAGCGTGACTTGATTGCCCGTGGCGTCGAAGGTGACTTCGTCGAGAAAGGCTTTCATCAACAGGATGCCTCGACCGCTGGACCGTTCCAGATTCGCGGGATTGATGGAGGTGGGCAGTGAGTTGGGGTCGAAGCCCGGTCCCTCATCGCGGATGGTAAACCGAGCCTCATCGCGCGAGATGCGGCCCTGCACGAAGATCTTGCGATCTTTGTAGGGTACTTCGTCGCGGCGAACCTTCACCGCTTCGCGCCACGGTGAACCGTCGCCTTCCCGCAGATCGGAACTCAGTTCGTAGTTGCCGTGGTACAGGGCGTTGTCGAGGGCCTCGGTCAGCGCCACGCTGACGCGGATCAGCGTGCTGTCGTCCGCGACTTGCAGCATCGTCATCGTGTCGCGGTAGAGCGCCACGAGCGGAGCCAGCAGTTCGGGACTGGAACTCAGTGCGAACTGCGTTTCGGAGGTGGACCAGCAACCGACGAGTTGCTGGTTGTGGCGACTCGCGGACGAGGCCCCCAACAATTTCTGCACGGTTCGCAACAGATCGGGATTGAGCCGTCGTTTGGGGATGTAACCTGCGGCACCGCGCTGCAGGGCCTCCGCCGCAATCTCCTCGCTCCCCTCCGCCGCCACCAGAATCGAAGGGATGCGCGGAAAGTCGCGTCGGACGGTCTCAATCAATTGCAGCCCGTCCATCTCGGGCATCATGTAATCGACCAGCAGCAGATCGGGGAGCGTGACGGCCAGCGATTTCAACGCTTCGGTCCCATTCTCTGCCAGAGTCGTCTCATACCCGGCCCCTTCAAGCACTCCCTGAAGTTGCTCGGCTTGAGTGCGGCTGTCTTCCACGATCAGGATGCGCGCCATGCGCTCATCTTTCTTCGCAGGATGTCATGATGAATTGAGTTTGGGATTCGACGACCGACCCGCCCGGACGGCGCGTCGTGCCGAGACAGGATAGCCCGGTGACGCTCCGCAAAGAAGAACACGCCGCAACTTTGACGCACCCTGCTCTGAAACCGGGAAGAACCGTGCCACGCTTCCGAATCCGCTGGTGGCCCTGAGCTGCCGTCAGTGGCACACTTGAATTCGGGGCTGTGCCTGATCAAGTTCCGAGAGTTCTGAAAGTCACCCGCAGCGTGAGCGAGGGCGGACGCTTTGAAAGACGGCGATCTGAAATCGACCAGACCGTGGAGTTTCCGCCCTCGCTCACGCTGCGGGTGACTTGAACTCCGACAGCAACTCTCGAAAGTAGAAAATGCACAGCCTCTTAGCTCGACTTTTGCCATGTTTTTGGAGTTTGGATCAGATCAAACTGATCAAGTAAAGGGAGCCCCCTTGTGAGTAGACTTTGGTGGTTGCGGCAGAGTTCACTCGAGCAAGGAGGCTCCCGTGGAAGTTGTACCGGATGTGTTGCGGGGTGTCTTCCTGGCGTGGGCGGCGGGG